>NZ_JBLZPK010000060.1:109829-236917 GCF_049199905.1 Shinella sp. M27 | reverse complement strand
TATCTGGGGAGACCTGGTCATGCTTGCTTTCGTTCTGCGGCGCCTTGCCAGCGCCGTGCCGACGCTGTTCATCGTCGTCACGATTTCCTTTTTCCTCATGCGCTTTGCGCCCGGCGGACCGTTCAATCTCGAACGACCGCTGCCGCCCGCCACGATGGAAAACTTGATGCGGGCTTATCAGCTCGATCAGCCGCTCTGGCGGCAATATCTCACCTATATGAGCAACGCGCTGACCGGCGATTTCGGTCCGAGCTATATCTATAAAGACAACAGCGTCGCCGAACTGATCGGCAAGGGGCTGCCCTATTCGATGGAGCTCGGCTTCTATGCGCTGCTGCTCGCACTGGTCGGCGGTGTGATCGTCGGCACGATCGCCGCACTCCGGCAAAACAGTGCGCTCGATTTCGCGGTCATGTCGGTCGCAACCGTCGGCGTGACGGTGCCGAATTTCGTCGTCGGCCCGGTGCTAACGCTGGTCTTTGCCATCATGCTAGCCTGGCTGCCGGCCGGTGGCTGGGGGGACGGGTCGCTTCGCTTCCTCATCCTGCCGATGATCGCGCTTGCCTTGCCGCAGCTTGCCGTCTTCGCTCGGCTGACGCGCGGCTCGATGATCGAGGCCCTGCGCACCGACCATATCCGCACCGCGCGGGCCTACGGCCTGCCGGCGAGATCGGTGGTGGTGGTGCATGCCATGCGCGGCGCCATGCTGCCGATCGTCTCCTATCTCGCACCCTGTGCGGCGGCGCTGCTCACCGGTTCGGCGGTCGTCGAGACGATCTTCACCATTCCAGGCGTCGGGCGCTATTTCGTGCTCGGTGCGATCAACCGCGACTATACGCTCGTCATGGGCACGGTCGTGCTGATCGCCATCTTCGTCATCGTGTTCAACCTGGCTGTCGACATCCTCTATGGCCTGCTCGATCCGAGGGTTCGCCATGACTGATGCCATCCTCTCCTCCGCGCCCGAGATGAAGGGGCGCAGCCTCTTCCAGCTCGCCGTCATGCGCTTCCGCCGCAACCGGCCCGCCATGGTGGGCGCCGTCATGCTGGTGCTGATCGCCTGCTTCTCGTTCTTCGGGCCGTTCTTCATCAGCCACAGCTACGATCAGGTTTTCTCCTCCTACGTCACCATTCCGCCAAGCCTCGAGCCGCGTCCCGGCGAGGATACGCTGGAAGAGGCGATGAAGGGTGTCGCCAGCCGCGCCCGCGTCGAGCTGCAATCCTTCTCTGTCGAGGGCGAGACCTTCACGGCTGTCATCGCTGCCAAGGATCCGATCGACCCGCGCGCCACGCGCTACTTCGACCGGGCCAACGAGTTCGACAAAACCGAGGTGACTGCCACCGAGGACGAGGGCCGCAAGCTCACGCTCAAGGGCGTCGTCGACCGGGAATATTTCCTGTTCGGCACGGATACCAACGGCCGCGACCTCATGGCGCGCGTCATGCTTGGCGGGCAGATTTCCATCGCCGTCGGCCTGCTTGCCAGCCTCGTCTCGCTCGGCATCGGCGTCAGCTACGGCGCGATATCAGGCTATATGGGCGGACGCGTCGACAACGTTATGATGCGCTTCGTCGAAATCCTCTATTCGCTGCCCTTCGTCTTCCTCGTCGTCGTGCTCGTCGTGTTCTTCGGGCGCAGCTTCATCCTGATCTTCCTGGTCATCGGGGCGGTGGAATGGCTCGACATGGCCCGCATCGTGCGGGGGCAGACATTGTCCCTGAAACGGCGGGAATTCATCGGCGCGGCGGAGGCGCTCGGCCTGACGGACTGGCAGATCATCCGCCGGCACGTCATTCCCAACACGATCGGCCCGGTCGTCATCTTCGTCACCGTCATCGTGCCGAAGGTGATCCTGCTTGAAAGCTTCCTCTCCTTCCTCGGCCTCGGCGTCCAGGCACCGCTCACGAGCTGGGGCTCGCTGATCGCCGAAGGCGCCAACAACATCCAGTCGGCGCCGTGGCTGCTCGTCTTCCCCGCCATCTTCTTCGTCGCCACGCTCTTCTCGCTGAACTTCGTCGGCGATGGCCTTCGCGACGCGTTCGACCCTAGGGATCGCTGACATGGACGAGACGAAAAACACCATGGAACCGATCCTTGCCGTCCGGGACCTGAAGGTCACCTTCGAGACTCCCGACTGCGCCGTGAATGCGGTGAAGGGCATCAACCTCAACGTCTGCCCCGGCGAGACGCTGGCGGTGGTCGGCGAATCCGGCTCCGGCAAGAGCCAGACCATGATGGGCATCATGGGCCTGCTCGCCAGCAACGGCACCGTTTCCGGCTCCGCGAAATATCGCGGGCAGGAGATGGTAGGGCTGCCACCCAAGGCACTCAATGAGATCCGCGGCGCGAAGATCACCATGATCTTCCAGGAGCCTATGACCTCGCTCGATCCGCTCTATCCCATCGGCAAGCAGATCGCCGAGGTGATCGTGCATCACCGCGGCGGCTCGCAGAGAGAGGCGCGACCGCGCGTGCTGGAGCTGCTGAAGCTCGTCGGCATTCCCGACCCGGAGCGCCGCATCAACAGTTACCCGCATGAAATGTCGGGCGGCCAGCGCCAGCGCGTGATGATCGCCATGGCGCTCGCCAACGAGCCGGACATCCTGATCGCCGACGAGCCGACGACGGCGCTCGACGTGACCATCCAGGCGCAAATCCTCAAGCTGCTGCGCGATCTGCAGAAGCGTTTCGACATGGCGATCGTGCTCATCACGCATGACCTCGGCATTGTCAGGCACTTTGCCGAACGGGTCGTCGTCATGCGGCACGGCGAGGTGGTGGAGCAGGGCGCGACGGCCGAGATTTTTGGAAACCCGAAAGCCGACTATACCCGCATGCTGATCGAGGCCGAGCCGCATGGCCGCAAGGCTGCACCGGCTGTCAGCGCGCCTGTTATCCTCGAAGGCCGCAATGTCGTCGTCGACTACAAGATCGATGGCGGTTTCCTGAAGAAGCGCGCCAACACCTTCCGCGCCGTCGACAATGTCAGCATCAGCCTGCGCGAGGGACAGACGATCGGCATCGTCGGCGAATCCGGGTCTGGCAAATCGACGCTCGGGCGGGCACTGTTGCGCCTCATCGCCAGCAAGGGCGCCTATCGTTTCGGTAAAACGGATATTTCCGAACTCGACCGGACGGGCATGCGGCCGCTTCGCCGCAGCATGCAGGTGGTCTTCCAGGATCCCTACGGCTCGCTCTCGCCGCGCCAGACGGTGGGCGAGATCATCACCGAGGGGCTCTATGTGCACGAGCCGCAGCTCACGCGGGCCGAGCGCGACAAGCGGGCGATCGAGGCGCTAAAGGAGGTCGGGCTCGATCCTGCGGCGCGCAACCGCTACCCGCATGAATTTTCCGGCGGCCAGCGGCAGCGCATCGCGATTGCCCGCGCGATGATCCTCAAGCCCCAGGCCGTCATTCTCGACGAGCCGACCTCGGCGCTCGACCGCTCCGTGCAGGGCCAGGTGATCGAGCTTCTGCGCGATCTCCAGTCCCGCCATGGCCTGTCCTATGTCTTCATCAGCCACGACCTGTCGGTGGTGCGCGCCATGTCGGATTACGTCGTGGTGATGAAGGATGGCAGGATCGTCGAGGAGGGGCTGACGGACGCGATCTTCAACGCGCCGCAGGCGGATTATACCAGGACGCTGATCGGGGCGGCCTACAATATCTGCCCCTGACATCAGGCATTTTCGCTTTCCCTCCATCGCGAAAAGACCGTAATTGTATCAAGAGTTCCACCCTGGAAACCGCAGCCGCGTTCCGGGGTTTACGTCTGGGAGACCGCATGGCCGCCGACCGCTTGCCGCATATCGTGCTCTTTTCCGGCGGGACGGCCTGCCGCTCCACCAATCTGGCGCTCTGCGCCAAGCCGGTGCGGCTCACCCGTATCGTGCCCGCCTGGGATAGCGGCGGCAGTTCCAAGGTGATCCGCGAAAGCCTCGACGTGCTCGGCGTCGGCGATATCCGCCAGGCGCTGATGACCATGGCGCATGGCGAGGGCCGGGCGGGCGATGTGGTGAAGGTCTGCAATGCACGCCTTACCAGCAGCAGCCTTGCCGATGCCGATACCGAATTCGCGCTCTATGCCGAAGGCCGCCATCCGCTGCTGGAGCGCATGGAGCCCGGCCTGCGCGGCGCGATCCTCAATTACTTGCGCACCTTCCGCGCGGCCATCGGCACGGATTTCGATTTCCGCAACGGTAGCATCGGCAATTTCATCCTCACCGGCGCGCATCTCGCCCACAACAGCGACATCAACACCGCCATCTTCGTCTTCCGCAAGCTCTGCGACATTGCCGGCCATGTCTGGCCCTCGACGGCGGACAGCAGCGCCGATCTCTCGGCCGTGCTGAAGGACGAGACCGTCATTGCCGGGCAGCACCGTGTGACGGCGCTTCCCGAGGAGCAGGGCAGGACTGGCATTCGCGAGATCCTGTTGTCCGGCCGCAACGGTGCGCCGGCTCCGGCCAACGAGGCGGTGATCGAAAGCCTTGAAAGTGCCGACGTCGTGGTCTTCGGCCCCGGCAGCTTCTATACCAGCGTGCTGCCGCATTTTCTCGTCGAGGGCGTCGTGCCGGCCATCGCGCGGAATTTGCACGCCCGCCGTGTCTTCATCGGCAACATTCTGCAATGCCGAGAGACGCGGGGCCTCGACCTCGCCCAGATGCTGCAGACCGCGGCATCCGTCTGGCGCGAGCGCGGCGGAGTGGATGTGCGGCCCTTCACCCATGTGCTGGCAAACCGACAGCTTCTGCCCTTCGAAAAGACCGCTGGCGCCTTCGCCTATCTCGGCAACGGGGCGTTGGAGGCGACCTGCGCGCGGCTTGGCGCCGAAGCCGTCATCGGGGAATTCGAGGATGCCTGGCAGCGCGGCCACCATGATGGCGCGGCGGTTGCCGACAGTATCAGCTCGCTTTTGCGGGCGTGATCCTGGCGTCCGGCATCCAGCTTCGCCCCTTGGCGAAGGCGAGGAAATCATCTGCCGCCATGGGCCGTGCCAGCGCATAGCCCTGCAGGGTGTGACAGCCAAGGCTGCGCAGCAGCGCGGCATGCTCCAGTGTCTCGACGCCCTCGGCGACGGTCTCGATATCGCGCACCTTGCCGATATCGATGATCGAGCGCACGAGGCTCTGCTGCGACGTTGATTCCAGCAGTGGCTGCACCAGCCGGCGGTCGATCTTCAGGCGCTTCGGAGAAAGCTCCAGCAGGCTGACGATGGAGGCATGGCCGGTGCCGAAATCGTCGATCTCGATATCGATGCCGAGCGCCTTGATCTCCTCGATGGCCTGGCGCAGCCCGTCGTCGGCCGTATCGAAGGAAATCGACTCCAGGAGTTCGAAGGTCAGCGCGCCGGGGCGGATGTTCATCGCCTTCAGCTTGTCGATCAGGCCCTCGTCGCGCAGGCGCTGGCAGGAGACGTTGACGGAGACGCGTGGAATGCCAAGGCCCTGGCCTTCCCAGCGTGTCGCCTGGAACAGCGCTTGGTCGAGGATCGTCTCGTCGATGCGGGCGACGACATTAAGACTTTCGGCGACCGGCAGGAAGATATCGGGCGCGATGAAGCCGCGCGTCGGATGCTCCCAGCGGGCGAGTGCTTCGACACCGACGATTTCAAGCGTTTGCGCATCGAATTGCGGCTGGAAGAACGGGCGGAATTCGCCGCGTTCCAGGCCGCGTAGGATATCGTCGCTGAGGCGCTTCACTTCGACCGTGCGCAGGCGCAGTTCATCGTTGAAGGTCTCGACGCGGTTGCGGCCGCGGCGCTTGGCCTCGTACAGCGCGATATCCGCATTGACGAGAAGCTGCTCGGGCGATTCATCCACGTCGTTGCGCGTGGCGATGCCGATACTCGCGCCGATGCGACAGTCATGGCCTTCGATGATCATCGGCTCGCTGATCGCCTCGATGAGGCGGGCGGAGAGGCCGGTGAAATCGGCCTGTGCCGGATCGCGGCGCGACAGCAGCACGAATTCGTCGCCGCCGATGCGGGCAATGAAGTCTTCCAGCGGAATATGGGCACGCAGCACACCGGCGGCGTGTTTCAACACTTCGTCGCCGGCAGCGTGGCCCAGCGTGTCGTTGATGTCCTTGAAGCGGTCGAGGTCGATATGCAGCAGCGTCAGCGAACGGCCGTCGCCATTGCCCGCGAGCGCCAGCTGCTGATCGAGGAAGCGGCGGTTGGGCAGGCGCGTTAGCGCGTCATGCAGCGAATTGTGCTCCATGACGCGGCGGGCTTCCTCCAGCGCGTGGTTCTGCGCCTCGGCCGTCAGCTTGGCCTCGAGCAGTTCGGCCTGCAAGAGCGTATCTTCCGTCACGTCCCAGTTGGCGCCGACGATGCGCTTGGCGCCGGACGAGGCGCGATAGGTCATGCCATGGGCGCGGATATGGCGAATACGCTCGTCATGCCCGATGACGCGGAACTCGGTAATGTAGGGTTTTTCATCGGCAATGGCTGTCGCGAAGACACGTTCGGCTTCTGCGATATCATCGGGATGAAGTGCAGCGCGCCAATCGTCGTAGCCGCAGATCGGTTGCTCCGGCGGTACATTGTAGAGCGCGCGCATGCGCGCATCCCAGGAGAGCGCCGAGGTCTCGCTGTCATATTCCCAGACACCCACCTTGGAAGCATCGAGCGCGAGCTGCAGGCGCTGCGAGATGGTTTCCAGGCGATCTTCGCGATCCTGCAGGGTGAGGATGTGCTTGTGGCGCTCCTTCATGAGGTAGCCGACCCAGAATATCGGGGCGACAATGATGATGGCGAGCAGGGCAAGGCCCGCGCGGAAGGTGCCGAGATCGGCGGAGGGCTGCCGCCAGCCCTTCAGCGGCGCGGCCGACATGGTCCAGATCTCGTGACCGATATCGATCGTCATATCGACGGGATTGGCATCGACCGTGTTAGGCGTGGCAAAGAACGTCCGTGCCTCCTGGCCGTTGTGCGGCTTGCTTGAGAGGGTGACCGCGATCTTGAGGTCGTCGGTGAACCCACTCGTGGCCAGGAGCTTGTCGAGGCTGATGACGGCCGAAGCGATGCCGAAGAAAGCATTTTCCTTGCCAACATGGATCGGATAGCGGGCGATCACACCGCGCCCGCCCTGAACCAGATCGACCGGTCCTGTGACGATCAGCCGATCCTGTTCCATCACCTGGAGCGCGGCGGCGCGCTGGCGCTCGTTCTTGCGATAGTCGAGGCCAAGGCTGCGTTCGTTGCCCTTCAGCGGGTAGACGCGGTTGACGACGAAATCCGGTGCGATGGCGAGGCTGCGCAGCTGGTTTTCTTCGCGGAAGATGCGGCTCAGAAGATCGTCGAAATGCGTCGGCGACATGTCCGGTTCTGTCGAGAATGTCGCGACGAGGCCCTGCACGAGCTTTACATTACCGAGAATATTGCCCTCAAGGCGGGAGCGCAGCAGGCCGAGTTGTTCGGTGGTGGAAGAGCGCAGATATTCTTCTTCCAGCCGCCGCTTCTGGGCATCGGCGAGCACGGCGGCGACGAGAACCGCGAATGCGACGACGATGGCGGGGAGGTAGTATCCCAGCCCTCGAAAGGAGAATGTCGCATTGCGATCGTTCATTTCTGCCAGTTCGTTCCCATATGCTCGCGCCACCGGCAGGCGGCTCTTGGGCGTTTGGGGAACGATGGCAGATGCAACTTAATATTTGCTGACGAGGTGTCGGCTGGTTCTGGACGGTTTGGGGAGCAGTTTTGTGCCGGCTCTTTCCGTCCTCGCCCGTTCGCGCTAGTCCTCGGCGCAATCGAAACGGAAGGGGGCAGGTTTGCCGTCGCAACAGGACAGGGCGGAAAGCGTGTTCGGCGCGCTGGTCCGCGGGATTGTCGAGGAGAGCCCGTTGAAGGCGGCCGGTTTCATCGTCACCATCTATGGCGACGTGGTCGAGCCGCGCGGCGGCGTGGTCTGGACCGGCAATCTCATCGAGACCTGTGCTGCCGTCGGCATCAGCGAAACCCTGGTGCGCACCGCCGTCTCGCGGCTGGTCGCCGCCGGCCAGCTTTCGGGCGAGCGCGAGGGACGGCGCAGTTTCTATCGCCTCGCAGCTCCTGCCCGCGCGGAATTCGCCGCTGCCGCCCGCCTGCTGTTCGGCCCGCCGGAGACGGCGGACTGGCATTTCGTGCAACTGACCGGTGACGCGCCGGACGAGGCGATGCAGCAGCTGGAGCGGGCCGGTCACGCCCGGCTTGGGCCCCGGCTTGCCGTCGGCGCCCGCGCCATGCCGGTGCTGAAACAGTCCGCCGTCATCTTCCGCGCGGAGGTGGTGAGCGGCCAGGGCGATCTCGGGGCGTTTGCCGCCGATCACTGGAACCTTGCGCAGCATGCGGATGCCTATCGCGGCTTTATCGACCGGTTCCGGCGCCTTTCCGATCTGCTGGCAGGGCGAGTGCGCCTTAGTGCGGCCGAAAGCCTCGTGGCGCGACTGGTTCTGGTGCATCAGTTCCGTCTGGTCGTGCTGCGCGATCCGCGCCTGCCGCAGGCAGCGCTGCCCGCGGACTGGCCGGGCGAGGCGGCGCGCAGCCTGTTCACCGATCTCTATCTTCGCCTTTCGCCGGAAGCGGACCAGTATGTCGCCCGCCATTTCGTAACGGTGGATGGTGGCTTGCCGGAGATGAGCGAGGCGACGGCGCGCCGTCTTTCGCTGTTGCGCGGCGCAAACTAGCGCACAATTTGCATGGAAAAGCCGACCCTTGTGGTATGATGGGAACTGCTGGAATAAAGTGTCACAGAAAATATGAAAATCACCATTGATTTGTGATGTTTGTGCTGTTAATAAGTAACCGATCGGTCGGTTAATCTTTCGAGGAGAGGGAAACCGGCCCGGATGCCAGGGAGGAAGCCGCGTGTCCGAAGCCTTTATCTGCGATGCCGTTCGTACACCTATCGGCCGCTATGGCGGGCTGTTGTCGTCGGTGCGTGCCGATGATCTTGCCGCCCTGCCGCTTGCCGGCCTGATGGCGCGTAACCCGCAAGTCGACTGGTCGAAGGTGGATGACCTCATCTATGGCTGCGCCAACCAGGCCGGCGAGGACAACCGCAATGTCGGCCGCATGGCCGTGCTGCTCTCCGGGCTTCCCGTTTCCATTCCTGCAACGACGGTCAACCGCCTCTGTGGCTCCGGCATGGACGCCGTCGGCATGGCGGCGCGTGCCATCCGCGCCGGCGACTGCGATTTTGTTATCGCCGGCGGCGTCGAGAGCATGAGCCGCGCGCCCTTCGTCATGCCCAAGGCCGAAAGCGCCTTCTCCCGCGCCAATGCCGTTTACGACACGACGATCGGCTGGCGCTTCGTCAATCCGAAGATGAAGAAGGCATTCGGCGTCGATTCCATGCCGGAGACGGCCGACAACGTCGCCGCCGATTTCGCCATCACCCGCGAGGATCAGGACGCCTTTGCCGCGCGCAGTCAGGCGCGCTGGGCGGCCGCGCATGAAGCCGGCGTTTTTGCTGACGAGATCGTGCCGGTCTCCCTGCCGCAGAAGAAGGGCGATCCGCTTGTCATCGATACCGACGAGCATCCCCGTCCCGGCACGACTGCCGAACAGCTTGCCAGACTGAAGGGTGTCAACGGCCCGGATCTCTCGGTCACGGCCGGCAATGCGTCCGGCGTCAATGACGGTGCTGCCGCGCTGATCATCGCCAACGAAGCGACCGCAAAGGCACAGGGCCTGACGCCGAAGGCGCGTGTCGTCGCCATGGCGGCGGCGGGGCTTGAGCCGCGCATCATGGGCTTCGGCCCCGCACCGGCGGTACGCCGGGTGCTGGAGCGCGCCGGCCTTTCGCTCGGTCAGATGGATGTCATCGAGCTCAACGAGGCCTTCGCCTCTCAGGCGCTCGCCGTGCTGCGCGATCTCGGCCTGCCCGACGATGCCGCGCATGTGAACCCGAACGGCGGGGCGATTGCCATCGGCCATCCGCTCGGCATGAGCGGCGCGCGGCTCGTCACCACCGCTGCCTACCAGCTCCACCGCCAGGGCGGACGTTATGCCCTCTGCACCATGTGCATCGGCGTAGGCCAGGGCATCGCCATCATTCTCGAACGCGTCTGACGCGCAAACCGGAGGAAAGACCATGTACGCACAAATGGTGAAGACCGATGCCGCCTGCGTCCGGTCCCTCGACGAGATGGAGCCGCAGGAGCGTGCCTTCCAGGAGCGCATCGATGCCGGCCAGAAGATCGAACCGAAGGAATGGATGCCCGAAGGCTACCGCAAGACGCTGGTGCGCCAGATCAGCCAGCACGCCCATTCGGAAATCGTCGGCCAGCTGCCGGAAGGCAACTGGATAACCCGCGCCCCGACGCTGGAGCGCAAGGCGATCCTGCTCGCCAAGGTGCAGGACGAGGCGGGCCATGGCCTCTACCTCTACTGTGCCGCCGAAACGCTCGGCATCAGCCGCGACCAGATGTATGAGCAGCTGCATTCCGGCAAAGCCAAGTATTCCTCGATCTTCAACTATCCCACGCTGACCTGGGCCGATATCGGCGCGATCGGCTGGCTGGTCGATGGTGCGGCCATCATGAACCAGGTGCCGCTGCAGCGCTGTTCCTACGGCCCCTATGCGCGGGCCATGGTGCGCATCTGCAAGGAAGAGAGTTTTCACCAGCGCCAGGGTTATGACGCGCTGATGCGTATGGTGAAGGGCACGCCGGCCCAGAAGGCCATGGTGCAGGATGCGCTGAACCGCTGGTGGTGGCCCTCGCTGATGATGTTCGGCCCCTCGGACGACGCTTCCGTGCATTCGGCCCAGTCGATGGCCTGGAAGATCAAGCAGAATTCCAACGACGAGCTGCGCCAGAAATTCGTCGACCAGACCGTGCCTCAGGCGAAGTATCTCGGCCTCACCATTCCCGACCCTGATCTCAAGTGGAACGAGGAAAAGGGCGGTCATGATTTCGGTGAGCCGGATTGGGAAGAGTTTTTCAACGTGATCGCCGGCAACGGCCCCTGTAATGCGGAACGCCTCGACGCCCGCAAAAAGGCCTGGAATGACGGCGCATGGTTCCGTGACGGCCTGACGGCCCATGCCGAAAAGGCAACTGAGCGCGGCGCCGCTGCAAAAATCGCCGCCGAATAAGGGAGAGAGCACGATGTCCAGCGAATGGCCGCTTTGGGAAGTTTTCATCCGGGGGCAGCATGGCCTCAACCATCGCCATGTCGGCAGCCTGCACGCGCCCGATGCCGAGATGGCGATCAACAATGCCCGCGACGTCTATACGCGCCGCAACGAGGGCGTCAGCATCTGGGTGGTGCGTTCTTCCGAGATCACCGCCAGCGCGCCCTCGGAAAAGGGGCCGCTCTTCGACCCGTCGAATTCCAAGGTCTATCGTCATCCGACCTTCTTCGACATTCCGGATGAAGTGGGGCACATGTGATGGCGAACGCGGCGCTTTTCGAATTCCTGGCGCGCATCGGCGACAACACGCTGATCCTCGGTCATCGCGTTTCCGAATGGTGCGGTCATTCGCCCGCGCTGGAAGAGGACATTGCCCTTTCCAACACCGCGCTCGACCTGATCGGCCAGACCCAGCTCTGGCTCGGCCTTGCCGGCGAGGTGGAGGGCAAGGGGCGTTCTGCCGATGACCTCGCCTATCTGCGCGACGGCTACGACTTCCGCAACATCCTGCTCGTCGAGCGCCCGAACGGCGATTTCGGCAAGACGCTGATGCGGCAGTTCCTGTTCGACGCCTGGCACTATCTGCTGCTGAAGGCGCTGAAGGGGTCTTCCGACCAGCGCGTCGCCGAGATCGCGGAAAAAGCCTTCAAAGAGGTGTCCTACCATCTCGACCGCAGCCGCGACCTTGTCATCCGCCTCGGCGACGGCACAGCCGAAAGCCATCGCCGCATGCAGGAGGCGCTGGACGATCTCTGGCCCTATACCGGCGAGATGTTCATGAGCGATGGGCTGGATGCCGAACTGGTGGACGCCGGCATCATCCCGGCGCCGCAAAGCCTCAAGGCCGGCTGGGACGAGATTGTCGCCGAAGCGCTCACTGAGGGCACGCTGAAGAAGCCCGCCGACGGCTATATGCACAAGGGCGGCCGGCGCGGCGTGCACACCGAGCATCTCGGCTTCATCCTGACCGAAATGCAGTTCCTGCAGCGCGCCTATCCGGGCGCCACCTGGTAGGAGGCGGCCATGGAACCGGCACTCCGCCCCTCGCTGGACGAGGTCTGGCACTGGCTGGCTCAGGTGCCGGACCCGGAAATCCCGGTCATTTCACTGACCGACCTTGGGATTATCCGGGATGTCGAATGGCGCGAGGATACGCTTGTCGTGACGGTGACGCCGACCTATTCGGGCTGTCCCGCCACCACGATCATCAATCTGGATATCGAGACGGCGCTCACCGAAAAGGGCCTTGCCAAGGTGCGGCTGGAGCGCCGGCTCTCACCCGCCTGGACGACGGACTGGATCAGCGCCGAGGGCCGGGAAAAGCTGAAGGCCTACGGCATCGCCCCGCCGATCGACGGTACGGCGGCCGACGGCATCCTGATGAAACGCATCGACCGGCTTTCCGGCCGCTCGAACCTGACGATCGCCTGTCCGCGCTGCGGATCCGTGAATACCGAGAAGATCAGCCAGTTCGGCTCGACGCCCTGCAAGGCGAGCTATCGCTGCACCGACTGTCTGGAACCGTTCGACTACTTCAAGTGCATCTGACCCTAGAGCGATTCCGGCGAACCGGAGTTCGCCGGAATCGCTCTAGTTTCTTGTTTTTACCGCATTGTCTGACGCCGAAGCGGTGCTGCTTCGGCTGGAAATGCTCTAGGGAGAGGGCCCGCGCATGGCACGTTTTCATCCCCTGACCGTGACCGATGTTCGCCGCGAGACGCGCGATGCGGTGGTCGTCACGCTTCGGCCCGCCGACGAGGATCGCGCCGTCTTCGATTTCACGCAGGGGCAGTACCTGACCTTCCGCCGCAAATTCGAGGATGAGGAGCTGCGTCGCTCCTACTCGATCTGCGCCGGCAAGGACGAGGGCGTGCTGAAGGTCGGCATCAAGCGCGTCGATGGCGGCTGCTTCTCCACCTGGGTCAACGAGAACTTGAAGGCCGGCGATGTGATGGAGGCCATGCCCCCGATGGGCGCTTTCTTCACCGCGCTGGAACCCGATGCCGCAAAACACTATCTCGGCTTTGCCGGCGGCAGCGGCATCACGCCCGTTCTCTCGATCATCAAGACGGTGCTGTCGCGCGAGCCGCGCGCCCGCTTCACGCTGGTCTATGCCAACCGCCAGATCAGCTCGATCATGTTCCGCGAGGAGCTGGAGGACCTGAAGAACCTCTATCTCGGCCGCTTCTCCGTGCTGCATGTGCTGGAGAGCGAGGCGCAGGAGATCGACCTCTTCACCGGCCGCATCGACGGCGAGAAATGCGCGGCGCTCTTCCGCAACTGGATCGACCCGAAGTCGGTGACGACGGCCTTTATCTGCGGCCCGGAGCCGATGATGCTGGCGATCGCCGCGGCCCTGCGCGAGCATGGTCTGCGCGACGATCAGATCAAGTTCGAGCTGTTCGCTTCGTCGCAGCCCGGCCGGGCGCGACGCCAGGTGGAGCAGGTTAACGGTGCCGATCACGCCGCCGCCTGCGAGGCGACCGTCACGCTCGACGGCGCGACGCGGACTTTCAAGTTCCCGAAGCACGGCCAGAGCCTGCTCGACGCCGCGCTCGAAAACGCCATGGACGCGCCTTACGCCTGCAAGGCCGGTGTCTGTTCCACCTGCCGCGCCAAGATCATCGAGGGCGAGGCCGAGATGGAGGTCAACCACGCGCTTGAGGATTACGAGGTGCGTCAGGGCTATGTGCTGACCTGCCAGTGCACCCCGCTCACCGACCGCATCGTCGTCAGCTACGACCAGTAAGGGGGATACGCCATGTCCGATACGATGCCGATCGAGGATTATCTCGCCCAGGGCGGCGTTCTCTCGTCTCCCGCTAACGTGCCGCCGCGCTATCGCGGCGAGTTGCTGCGTCTGATGGCGAGCTTCGTCGACAGCGAACTGGCCGGTTCCGCCGGTTTTACCGATACGATCAACGATGCGCCCGGCATTCAGGAGCGCATCTCCGCCGCCCGCATCGTGCTTGAAAAGGCCGATCATGCCGGCAAAGTCTTGAAAATCATGGAAACCTTCGGCGCGGATGGCGGGCGTTATGCCGTGCATCATCCCTGGGCGGAACGGCTTGCACGCGAGGCCGATATCGGCGCGGCGCGGCAGGGCGGCGATATGCGCCTTTCCGTCTTCCACTATCCGCTGGAGGGCTGGGTGGATGCCGTCGTCATGAACGTGCTGATGGGCCGGGCGAGCGCCGTGCAGCTCAAGGAGCTGTCGCGTGTCTCTTACCAGCCGCTCGCCGAAGTCTTCCGCGCGATCCTGCCGCGCGAGACGCGCCATGCGGAACTTGGTCTCGCCGGCCTCGTGCAGATCGTCGATGACACGGAAGGCCGTGCCAGGGCGAAGGCCTCGGTTGCCTATTGGTATCCCCGCGTTGCTGCGAGCTTCGGCCATTCCGGTTCGGCTCGTTTCGAGACGCTGTCGCGCTTCGGCCTGCGGCACACGCAAAACGAGACCCTGCTTGCCGAATGGCGGGCCGAGGTCGATGCGCAGCTTTCCGCGCTCGGCCTGAATTGAAAGGACGATAATATGAACGTCATGGCAAACCGGCCGCGCCGGCTTGAAAGCTATGTCGGCGGCCAGTGGGTTGCCGGCGCTAAGGACGGCGTGCCGCTGCTCGACGCCTCGACGGGCGCGCCCGTCGCCTTCATCGATTCCACCGGCATCGATTTCAAGGCGATCCTCTCCTACGGCCGCGACAAGGGCGGCCCGGCGCTGCGCCGCCTATCCTTCCACGAGCGCGCCGCCCTGCTGAAGGCGCTTGGCCAGGCGCTGATGGAGCGCAAGGAAGAATTTTACGCGCTTTCGACCGCCACCGGCGCCACGCGTGCCGACAGCTGGGTCGATATCGAGGGCGGTATCGGCACGCTGCTCTCCTATGCCTCCAAGGGCCGGCGCGAGCTGCCGAACACCCGCGTGCTGCTCGATGGCGACGTGGAGCTGCTCTCCAAGGACGGCACGTTTTCCGCGCAGCATATTCTGAGCCCCTTGCAGGGCGTGGCGGTCCATATCAACGCCTTCAACTTCCCCTGCTGGGGCATGCTGGAAAAGCTCGCGCCGACGCTGCTGGCCGGCGTTCCCGCCATCGTCAAGCCGGCGAGCCAGACGGCCTATCTAACGGAATTGATGGTCCGCCGCATTATCGAGATGGGCATTCTGCCCGAGGGGGCCTTGCAGCTGGTCTGCGGCTCGGTCGGCGATCTGCTCGACCATGTCGAGGGGCAGGATGCCGTGACCTTCACCGGCTCGGCCTCGACGGGCCAGCGGCTCAAGACGCACAAGGCCATTGTCCAGAATTCCGTGCGCTTCACCATGGAGGCCGACAGCCTCAACGCCGCCGTGCTCGGCCTTGATGCGGCACCCGGCACGGAAGAGTTCGACCTCTTCGTCAAGGAAGTCGCGCGCGAGATGACGGTCAAGGCCGGGCAGAAATGCACGGCGATCCGCCGCGTCATCGTCCCGCGTTCCTACAGCGAAGCCCTTATCGAAGGCCTGCGCGCTCGTCTCGGGAAGACCGTTATCGGCAATCCCGTCGACGAGGCCGTCCGCATGGGCCCGCTCGCCAGCCTGGACCAGCGCGAGGAGGTTCGCGCCCGTATCCGCGATCTATCGGCGGATGCCGAAATCGTCGCCGGCGATCCTAATAATGCGGACATCCAGTCCGGCGATCCCGCGGCCGGCGCTTTTCTCAATCCGGTGCTGCTCTATTGCGACAAGCCGGGCGCGGCGCGCGCTATCCATGATGTCGAGGCTTTCGGTCCGGTCAGCACCGTCATGCCCTATGACACGGCGGAAGAAGCGGTCGATCTGGCGCGGCGCGGCAAGGGTAGCCTCGTCGCCTCAGTTTTCACCAATGATCCGGCTTTCACCGAAGAGGTCGTGCTCGGCCTCGCGCCGTTCCACGGCCGCGTGATGATCGGCAACCGCGTCAGCGCCAAGTCATCCACCGGCCACGGTTCGCCCCTGCCGGGCCTCGTGCACGGCGGCCCCGGCCGCGCTGGTGGCGGAGAGGAACTGGGCGGCATGCGTGGCGTCAAACATTACATGCAGCGCACCGCCATACAGGGTGCGCCGACGCTGCTTACCGCAGTCACCGGCCGCTGGATGCAGGGTGCTGAGGCGCATGTCGGCAGCGAGCATCCGTTTCGCAAGTCGCTGGCGGAACTCAAGATCGGTGACCAGCTGATCACCGGGTCGCGGACGGTGACGCTTGAGGACATCGAGCATTTCGCCAACTTCACCGGCGACACCTTCTATGCTCATATGGACGAGGACGCGGCCAGGGCGAACCCGTTCTTCGACGGGCGCGTGGCGCATGGCTATCTCATCGTCTCCTTCGCCGCCGGTCTCTTCGTCGATCCGGCGCCGGGTCCGGTGCTTGCCAATTACGGCGTCGATAACCTACGCTTCCTGACACCGGTTAATCCCGGTGATACGCTCCAGGTGCAATTGACCTGCAAGGAGATCAATCCGCGTGCCAATGCCGAACACGGCGAGGTGCGCTGGGATTGCAATGTGACGAACCAGCTGGGCGCTACCGTCGCGCAATACGACGTTCTGACGATGGTAGCCAAAACGAGAGAGTGAACGAATGGACCCGCGCCGCCTTGAGATGACCGTTCTGATGACGCCCGACATGGCGAATTTTTCAGGAAAGGTCCACGGCGGCGCGCTTCTCAACCTGCTCGACCGCGTGGCCTTCTCCTGCGCCTCCCGCTATTCGCAGCAATATGCGGTGACGCTGTCGGTCGACCAGGTGATGTTCAAGGAGCCGATCAACGTCGGCGAACTCGTCACCTTCCGCGCCTCGGTCAACCACACCGGCCGTACCTCCATGGAGATCGGCATCCGTGTCGAGGCGGAAAACATCCGCTCCGGCCAGCGTCGGCACACCAATTCCTGTTACTTCACCATGGTCGCGGTGGACGATGCGGGAAGGCCGGTGCGCGTGCCCGAATTGCAGCCGAAGGACGCTGTGGATGTCAGACGCTACAAGGCGGCTGAGTTGCGCCGCACGTTGCGGCGGGAGTTTGCCGAGCGGTTGGAGTCGGTTGCCGCGACGGGCAAGGATGTGGAGAAGGATGGCGCGTAAGCGTTCCTGCGCGTTGCCCGGCTTGTCGCCGCATGCCTGGCTGTCACTTTGACGATGCCTTCGGCGGGGTGTATTCTATTCGCCTTCGTCCGGAGGCATCGATCATGCATCTTGGAGCGCTCATATTGAGTCTGGCCTTGGCCCTGACCCCCACTGTGGCGGATGCTCACAACTGCAAATGCCGAAATCGCGGCGTTATGTTCGAACTCGGCCAGACATCCTGCTTAAGGGTCGATGGCGGCTCCTATCTCGCGCGTTGCGAGATGAAGCTCAATGTCTCGTCCTGGACAAAGATCGAGCGAGGCTGCCCGGTGACGGAGCGCACGCTGTTGCGGCCGACGCGCGTCAATTAGAATGCGTAAGCCTCAGGTTACGGCCTTGACGCCCTCGAGGATCAGTGTCGTGGCGATATCCGCATATTCGTCCCGCGTTACCGGTCCGTTGGGACGGAACCACATATAGACCCAGTTCATCATGCCGAAGAGCGACATGGTGACGGGCATGAGGAGCGGTCGGTCCTTGTTGAGATCCGGGTTGATGTCGCGGATGACGCCGGAGAAACGTTTGACGATCTGCCGCTCGATGGCCTGCAATTCGGCAAGCTGCTCCGGTGAAAGGGCGCTGGTGCCGTTGAGCTGCACCTTGTGCTCGTTGTCGCGGCCTTCGTAGTTCGCCAGAACCGCCTTCACGAGCAGCCGCAACCGGTCTTGAGGAGGCACATCCTGACGATCCGCCGCTTCGATGGCGCTTTCCAGCTCCGAAAGATGCGTGCGCACGATGTCGAAGATCAGCGCGTCCTTGCTTGGATAGTAGTGGTAGAGCAGGGCCTTCGAGACATTGCTGTGTGAGGCGATTTGCGACATGGACGCCTTTTCCATGCCCATCTCGGCGAAGACCGCCGCGGCACTCGACAGAATGCCACGCTGTTTTTCCTCGAAATCGACTGCGCGCGTGCGTGCCATGGTTCCTGCTCTGCTCATATGGCTTCAAAACCGCGTCGGGAGGGCGGCTACCCTCCCTATACACAGTCAAGCCGGTGCCGGGCTATCCCAGCGCTTCACTCTTTGGGTCGGTTGTCGACCACCCGTTTCGCCTTGCCTTCAGAGCGGGCGACGCCGCCCGGCTCGTGCACGGTGATCTTGGTGGAGACGCCGACGATGCTCTTGATGTGATGGGCGAGTTCCTTGGCCGAGCCAGCGCGGGCACCCTCGTCCGCCATCTCGACGGTACATTCGACATGAACCGTCATATTGTCCATACGGCCCGACCGCGTCAGCTCGATCTGGAAATGCGGGGCAAGGCCGCGGCATTTCAGGATCTGTTCCTCGATCTGCGTCGGGAAGACGTTGACGCCGCGCAGGATCATCATGTCGTCGGAACGGCCGGTGACCTTTTCCATGCGGCGCATGGAGCGGGCGGTGCCGGGCAACAGCCGCGTCAGGTCGCGTGTACGATAACGGATGATCGGCAAGCCTTCCTTGGTGAGCGTGGTGAAGACCAGCTCGCCGATCTCGCCATCCGGCAGCACGTCGCCGGTCTCGGGATGGATGATCTCGGGATAGAAATGATCTTCCCAGATATGTAGGCCGTCCTTGGTCTCGACGCATTCGTTGGCGACGCCAGGGCCCATGACTTCCGACAGGCCGTAGATATCGACCGCATGCATGTCGAAGGCCTGCTCGATTTCCTCGCGCATGGCGTTCGTCCAGGGTTCTGCGCCGAAAATGCCGACAGCGAGCGAGCTTTGACGCGGGTCGATGCCGTGTTTGCGGAACTCGTCGAGAATGGAGAGCATGTAGGACGGCGTCACCATGATGATGCGCGGCTTAAAATCCTGCATCAGCGTGACCTGGCGTTCCGTCATGCCGCCGGAGATCGGCACCACGGTGCAGCCGAGTTTTTCCGCGCCGTAGTGGGCGCCGAGGCCGCCGGTGAACAGGCCGTAGCCATAGGCGACATGCACGATATCGCCGGCTCGGCCGCCCGAGGCGCGGATGGAGCGCGCGACGACGGTCGCCCAGGTGTCGATATCGTTCTTCGTGTAACCGACGACGGTCGGCTTGCCCGTGGTGCCGGAGGAGGCGTGGATGCGCGCGAGCTTTTCACGCGGCACGGCGAACATGCCGAAGGGGTAGGTGTCGCGCAGGTCCTTCTTGGTGGTGAAGGGGAATTTCGCGAGATCGGACAGCGTCTTCAGGTCGGAAGGGTGGACACCGGCCTCGTCGAAGCGCTGGCGGTAGAAGGGGGAATTCTCGTAGGCGTGGGTCAGCGACCACTTCATACGCTCAAGCTGCAGTCCGGAAATCTCGTCGCGCGAGGCGGTCTCGATTGCTTCGAGGTCTCCGGGGCGGGGTGACAGGTCTTCCATAAATTCTCCTCCAAGAATACGGGCAGGAATGCGGGATGATCTGCCTCACTCCGGCAGGTGCGTGCCCTTGACTGTTCGCGCGTGGCCACGGAATTCCGCGATCGCCTCGCCCTCCTGATTAGTGATGCGGATATCGTAGATGCCGCCCCGTCCGCGGCGCGATACTTCGCGCGCGGTGGCCGTCAGCCTGTCGCCCCTGAAAGCCGGTGCGATGAACGTCATCGAACAGTGCTGGGCGACGGTGCGCTGGTTGTAGGTGTTGCAGGCGAAGGCGAAGGCCGAATCCGCCAGCGTGAACATGTAGCCGCCATGGCAGGTGCCGTGGCCGTTGGTCATGGTCTCCGCAATCGTCATCGTGATCGTCGCCTCGCCGGGGGCGACGGAGACAAGCTCCATGCCGAGATGGCGGGTGGCGTTGTCGTCGTCCCACATCGCTCTGGCGCAGGCTTCGGCGAGTGCTTGCGGAGAAAGGCTGGCGGCGCTCATTTGCCTTTGAACTCCGGCTTGCGCTTTTCGAGAAAGGCGGAGACGCCTTCGGCATAGTCGGCGCTGCGGCCGGCTTCGCGCTGCAGGTCGCGTTCGAGGTCGAGTTGCTGATCCAGCGAATTGGTCGCGGCGGCCTGGATGGCGCGCTTGGTCATGCCGAGGCCGCGCGTCGGACCGGCGGCAAGGCGGGTGGCGAGCGCCGTCGCCTCTTCCATCAGCTTGTCGTCATCGACGGCGCGCCAGATGAGGCCCCAGTCGGCGGCGGTTTCCGCGCCGAGCGGTTCGGCCGTCAGCGCCAGCGCCTTGGCGCGGGCCTCGCCGATGAGGCGCGGCAGGCTCCAGGTGCCGCCGGAATCGGGCACGAGGCCGATCCTGGCGAAGGCCTGAATGAAGCGGGCGGAGCGGGCGGCAAGCGTGATATCGCAGGCAAAGGCGATATTGGCGCCCGCACCGGCGGCCACGCCGTTGACGGCGCAGATGACGGGCTTTTCGAGGCTGCGGATCAGGCGCAGCAGGGGATTGTAGAAGGTCTCGATCGTATGGCCGAGATCCGGCACGCCCTTCTTCGGGTCACGGTCGCCGAGATCCTGCCCGGCGCAGAAGCCACGGCCGGAACCGGTCAGCAGCACCGCACGGACGGCGTCGTCCGCATGGGCCCGCTCGAAGCCGGCGCGCAGCGCAAGATGCATCTCGTCGTTGAAGGCGTTGAGCTTGTCGGGGCGGTTCAGCGTGAGGGTGAGAACGCCATCGGCAAGCGCCGACAGAATGGTGTCGGAATTGGACATTTTTCCTCCCTGTCGCCCTTCCCAGCGGCGACCGTAAAAAAACTCTTGCATAAACCGACCGGTCAGTCAATTATAAAAGCACTGACTGGGAGGACAGATCATGACCGCACTTTTCGAGCGCCATCGCCCGACGCTGGAAGCCGCCTTGCAGGCCGCCGCCAAGCGCGATTTCTGGTCCGCCTATCCGGAAGTGCCAAGCGGCAAGATCTATGGCGAAACCGCCAAGGACGACGGCCTTGCCGCCTACAAGGCGCGCCTCGGCCAACCCTTCGCGCTTGTCGATCATCCCTCCGAGGGCACTGTCGGTGCGGAAGTCTCGCCTTACGGACCCTCTCTCGGCATCACCTATCCCGCCGCCTCCGTCGATAGGATTGTCTCGGCCTCGCGTGCCGCCGCCCCGCAATGGGCCGCCGCCGCGCCGGAAACCCGCGTCGGCATCTGCCTTGAAATCCTCGCACGCCTCAATGCGCGCAGCTTCGAGATGGCCAATGCCGTCATGCACACGACGGGCCAGGCCTTCGCCATGGCCTTCCAGGCCGGCGGTCCGCATGCACAGGATCGCGGCCTCGAAGCCGTCACTTACGCCTATGCGGAGATGACCCGCATACCGGCGACCGCGACCTGGACCAAGCCGCAGGGCAAGGGCGCGCCCATCGTCATGGAAAAGCACTGGCGCATCGTGCCGCGCGGTGTCTCGCTCGTCATCGGCTGCAACACGTTCCCGACCTGGAACAGCTATCCGGGCCTGTTCGCCAGCCTCGCCACCGGCAATACCGTCATCGTCAAGCCGCACCCCGCCGCTATCCTTCCGCTTGCCATCACCGTCGAGATTATCAGGCAGGTGCTGGTGGAAGAAGGCTTCGCCGCCGATATCGTGCTGCTCGCCGCGGATGCACCTGGTTCGGAGATCACCAAGGACCTCGTGCAGCACCCGGCCGTCGCCATCGTTGATTACACCGGTTCCAACAGCTTCGGCACATGGGTGCGCGAAAATGCCGGCGGGGCCGACGTCTATACCGAAGAGGCCGGCGTCAATTCGATCGTCATCGGCGCCACCGACAATTTCGCCGGCATGTGCGGCAACATCGCCTTCTCGCTGTCGCTCTATTCCGGCCAGATGTGCACGGCCCCGCAGGATATCTTTGTCCCGCGCGGCGGCATCGAGACGAATGAGGGCCACAAGAATTTCGATGAAGTGGCTGCCGGCATCGCCGCCGCCATCGATGGCCTTCTCTCCGATCCGGCCCGCGCGGCCGGCATCTGCGGTGCCATCGCCAATCACGCGACGCTTGCCCGCATCGCCACCGTTCGCGCGCTCGGCCGTCTCGTGCGCGATTCCGCACCGGTTGAAGGTCTCGACGATGCCCGCACAGCAACACCGCTGATCCTCGCCGTCGATGCGGCAGACAGCGAAGCCTATGCGGAAGAACGTTTCGGCCCCATCGCCTTCGTCGTTGCGGTCGACGATGTCGTCGATGGCGTGAACCGCGCGGCTGAACTTGCCGAGCGCAAGGGCGCGATCACCGCCGCCCTATATGCCACCGACGAGGCGCAGATTCTCGCCGCCGCCGACCGGTTTGCCGCGGCGGGCGTCAATCTTTCGGTCAACCTGACCGGCGGCATCTATGTGAACCAGAGCGCCGCCTTCAGCGACTTCCACGTCACCGGCGCCAACCCGTCCGGCAATGCCAGCCTCACGGATGCGGCTTTCGTCGCCAACCGGTTCCGCGTGGTCATGTGGCGCCGCCCTGCGGCGGCGTGAGAGGAGTTTTCGTTTTAACCCTTTGTATTTGTTGGGAGGAGAAACCGACATGAAATTTGCGCTCACCACCACCGCACTTGCCCTGATCCTAGGCCTTGCAGCGCCCGCGCTTGCCGATATCAAGATCGGCGCAACCATTTCCGAAACCGGCCCCGCCTCGTTCCTTGGCGACCCGGAAGCCAAGACGCTGAAGCTGCTGGTCGAAGAGATCAATGCGGCCGGCGGCGTCAACGGCGAGAAGCTGGAGCTTGTGATCTATGACGACGGCGGCGACCCGAACAAGGCGCGCACTTTTGCCACCCGTCTCGTCGAGGACGACGAAGTGGTCGCCGTGATCGGCGGCACGACGACGGGCACCTCCATGGCCATCATCCCGGTCTTCGAGGATGCGGAAGTGCCCTTCATCTCGCTGGCCGGTGCCATCGAGATCATCGATCCGGTCAAACCCTATACCTTCAAGACGCCGCACACGGACCGCATGGCCTGCGCGAAAATCTTCGAGGACATGAAGAAGAACGGCATCACCAAGATCGGCATGATCTCCGGTTCCGACGGCTTTGGCGCGTCTATGCACAAGCAGTGCCTTTCGATTGTCGGCGATTACGGCATCGAGGTGCTGGCCGACGAGACCTACGGCCCGACCGACGCCGACATGACGCCGCAGCTGACCAACATCAAGGGCAAGGGCGGTATCCAGGCCGTGCTGAACCCCGGCTT
This sequence comes from Shinella sp. M27, assembly GCF_049199905.1. Classification (NCBI taxonomy): domain Bacteria; kingdom Pseudomonadati; phylum Pseudomonadota; class Alphaproteobacteria; order Hyphomicrobiales; family Rhizobiaceae; genus Shinella; species Shinella sp. M27. Next base: position 213,586 of record NZ_JBLZPK010000060.1, on the reverse strand, counting down.
CGGCCAGGGTCCGGCCATCGTGACGCGCAACTATGCCCAGCTCGCCGTCGGCCTACCGCTTTACCAGTCGCATGGCGTTGCCTCGGATGGTTTCATCGAGCTTGCCGGGGCGGAAGCGGCCGAGGGCGTGCGCCTGCCGGGCACGGCGCTTCTGGTTGCAAAGTTGCTGCCGGAAAGCGACCCGCAGCGCGCCGTCGTCACCGCCTACAAGGAAGTCTATGAGAAGGCGACCGGCAAGCCGGTCTCGACCTTCGGCGGTTATGCCCATGATGCGCTGCGCATCCTCGTCGATGCCTTAAAGCGCGCCGGCAGCGCCGAACCGTCGGATATCCGCGATGCCATCGAAGGCACCAAGGGTCTCGTCGGTACCACGGGCACCGTCACCATGACGGCCGAGGACCACCTCGGCCTCGACCTCTCGGCCTTCCGTATGCTGCAGATCGAAAAGGGCGGCTGGAAGATCGTCGAGTAATCGAGCCTGCCGGCCCATGCCTTCAAGGCGCGGGCCGGCGGATACCGTCGTGCGCGAAGCGGAGGCATCCATGCCCGAACTCCTGCAATTCCTTCTGTCCGGGATCACGGTCGGCGCCGTCTATGCGCTGGTCGCACTCGGCTTCACGATCATCTACAACGCATCCGACGTCGTGAACTTCGCCCAGGGCGAGTTCGTCATGCTCGGTGGCATGATCACCTTCTTCGCGCATGCTAGCGGCCTGCCGTTGCCGCTCGCCGCGCTGATCGCCATCATCGTCACGTCGGCGGTGGGCGTGGCGCTCAACAAGCTCGCCATCGAGCCCGCCCGCGGCGCGCCTGTCGTCTCGCTGATCATCATCACCATCGGCGCGTCGATCTTCATTCGTGGTGCAACGCAGCTCGTCTTCGACAAGCAGCTGCACCGTTTTCCGGCCTTTTCCGGCGACCAGCCGATCCTGATCGGCGGCGCGACCATCCTGCCGCAGAGCCTGTGGGTCATTGCCGGCGCACTCGCCGTCTTCCTCTGTCTCTGGCTGTTCTTCACGCGCACGCTGATCGGCCGCGCGGTGCTGGCGACGGCGAACAACCGCATCGCCGCCCAACTCGTCGGCATCAACACCAATTATGTGATGACGCTCTCGTTTGCCATGTCCGCCGCCATCGGCGCGCTCGCCGGCGTGCTGGTGACGCCGATCACGCTGACCGGCTACGATGTCGGTCTCGCGCTGGCGCTGAAGGGCTTTGCCGCCGCCATGCTCGGCGGCATGGGCAACCCCAAGGGTGCGCTGGTCGGCGGCCTGCTGCTCGGCGTGCTCGAGGCGATGACGGCCGGGTATCTCAGCTCGCAATACAAGGATGCGGCGGCCTTCGTCGTCATCCTCGCCGTGCTCTTCGCCATGCCGCAGGGCCTGTTCGGCCGCAAGTCGACGGATCGGGTGTGATCATGCGGCTCTCCAGCAAGGTTACCACGCTCCTCATTCTCGCTGCGGTCATCGCGCTCGCGCCGGTCTTCTTCCCGTCCTCCTACTATTTCCGGGTGGGATCGCTGATCTTCGTCAACGGCCTTGCGGTGACGGGCCTCGTCATCCTTATCGGCTATGCCGGCCAGATCAGCCTCGGCCATGCCGGTTTCGCTGGCATCGGCGCCTATGCCTGCGCGCTGGCGCCGGTTCATCTCGGTCTGCATCCGGCACTCGCCGCCCTGCTCGGCGCGCTTTTGTCCGCGGCAATCGCCTATCTCGTCGGCCGGCCGATCCTGCGGCTCAAGGGCTATTATCTCGCCGTCGCCAGCCTCGGCTTCGGCATCCTCGTCTCCATGGTGCTCTCCAACGAGGCGCAGCTGACCGGCGGGCCGGATGGCATGGCGGTGCCGGAATTCGGCCTTCGCGGCGCGCTGAAGGCCATCGGAATCGATCTCTCGAACACCGAGTTCTGGTATGCCTTCTCCGGTTTCGTGCTGGTGCTGGGTGCCTGGCTCGCGCTCAATCTCTATCACAGCCCGACCGGCCGCGCCCTTCGCGCCCTGCACGGTTCGGAGATTGCGGCCCGCACTGTTGGCGTCGATGTCGCGCACTACAAGCTCGTCGCCTTCGTCATCTCGGCGGTTTATGCCTCCGTGTCCGGTTCGCTGCTCGCCTTGCAGAACAAGTTCATCACGCCTGATGTCGCCGGTTTCATGCATTCCATCGAGATGGTCACGATGACGGTGCTCGGCGGGGCTGGCTCGGTGCTTGGCGCTATCCTGGGGGCTGCGATCCTGACCACGCTGCCGCAGGTGCTGACGATCTTCCAGGAATACGAACAGCTCATGCTCGGCCTGGTCATGATGCTCGTGATGATTTTCATGCGTGAGGGGCTGCTGCCCTCCATTGCGCGCCGTGTCCGGGGGAGGGCGGAATGAGCCTGCTTCAGATCGAAGGCCTGGGTATCGATTTCGGCGGCCTGCGCGCCGTCAACGATGTCGGCTTCTCCTTGAAACCCGGAGAGATCGTCTCCGTCATCGGCCCGAACGGCGCCGGCAAGACGACGCTGTTCAACATGATATCAGGCGTCTATGCCCCGGCGCGCGGCCGCGTCGTGCTCGACGGCGAGGATGTCACGCGCATGCCGCCGCATCTTCTGGCGCGCCGCGGCCTGTCGCGCACCTTCCAGAACCTGCAAATCTTCCAGTCGATGAGCGTGCTCGAAAACGCCGTCACCGGCCATCACCTGCATGAGCGCGGCTCGGTGCTTGCCGATCTCTTCGCGCTGCCTGCCGCGCGCCAGCGCAGCAAGGCCTCGGAGGAAAGCGCCCGTGCATTGCTCGACCGCGTCGGCCTCGGCCGCGCCGCCGAACAGGAGGCGGGTTCGCTCTCCTACGGCGCGCTGAAGCGGCTGGAAATCGCCCGTGCGCTGGCGCTGAAGCCCCGCGTGCTGCTGCTCGACGAACCCGCCGCCGGCTGCAATGCCGTTGAGACGGAGGAGATCGATCACCTCATCGCGCAGGTCGCAGCCGAGGGCGTTTCGATCCTGCTGGTGGAGCACGACATGAAGATGGTCATGCGCATTTCCAACCATATCGTGGTGCTCGATCACGGTGAGAAGATCGCCGAAGGCGAGCCGGCGGCGATTGCGCGCGATCCGCGCGTCATCGAAGCCTATCTCGGTGCCCAGGCGGCGGAGGCGAAACATGCTGACGGTTGAGGGACTGCGCTCGCGCTACGGCCGGATCGAGGTGCTGCACGGCATCGACCTCGACGTCGCCTCCGGCGAGATCGTCACGGTGGTCGGCGCCAACGGTGCAGGCAAGACGACGCTGCTCAAATGCCTCTCCGGTATTCAGCCGGTCTCGTCTGGCTCGATCGTCTTCCGCGGCGAGGCGCTGACAACGGTGCCGGCCCATGCCCGCGTGCGCCGTGGCCTCGCCCAGTCGCCCGAGGGAAGGCAGATTTTCACCAACCTCACGGTGGAGGAGAACCTGCGTCTCGGCGCCTATCTCTTCGCCGACGAGAAGGTGGACCGCGACATGCAGGACGCCTTCGTGATGTTCCCGATCCTCAAGGAGAAGCGGAACCTCGCGGCCGGCGGCCTCTCGGGGGGGCAGCAACAGATGCTGGCCATTGCCCGCGCGCTGATGGCCCGTCCCTCCTGCCTGCTGCTCGATGAACCGAGCATGGGTCTTGCCCCCATCCTCGTCGCGCAGATCTTCGACGTGGTCAAAAGCATGAAGGCACTCGGCGTCACCGTGCTCCTTGTCGAGCAAAACGCGTTTGGCGCGCTATCCGTTGCCGACCGGGGTTATGTCATGGAGACGGGGCGCATCACAATGTCCGGTCCGTCAGCCGAGTTGATTGCGGATGAACGCATCCGCGCCGCTTATCTGGGAATTTGAGATTATGACCGTCACCATCGACCGAGAAGGTTCCATCGCCGTCGTCACCGTTGACAATCCGCCCGTCAACGCGCTTTCGCAGGCGCTGCGCCAGGCGCTTGTCGACACGGTCGTGGGGTTGGATGCGGATGCGGCGGTGAAGGCCGTGGTCCTGATCTGCGCCGGCCGCACCTTCATCGCCGGCGCCGATGTCAGCGAATTCGGCAAACCGCCGCAGCCGCCGCATCTGCCGGATGTCGTGGCGGCTATCGAGGGGGCGAAAAAGCCCTGGATTGCGGCGATTCATGGTAGCGCGCTCGGCGGCGGCCTCGAAGTGGCGCTCGGCTGCGCCTATCGCGTCGCCGTCTCCTCCGCCAACCTCGGCCTACCGGAGGTGAAGCTCGGCATTATTCCCGGTGCCGGTGGCACGGTGCGTCTGCCGCGCCTGATCGGTGCAGCGGCGGCCGTCGATCTGGTGACGGGCGGCAGCCCGCTCAGTGCGAAGAAGGCGGAAGGCCTCGGGCTTATCGATGCCGTCATCGACGGGGATCTGCGCGCGGGTGCTGTCGCTTTCGCTGAGCGCATTGCGGAAAAATCGCTGCCCCAGCCGATCTCCCGCCGTGCCGTTCCGGCCATCGAAGCCGGCTTCTGGGAGAGCGCCGAAAAGGCCGTCGCAGCCAAGGCGAAGCGCGAGATCGCGCCGTTGCGCGCGCTCGCCTCCATCCGCAAGGCCTGCGAGACGGATTTTACCGATGCCATGGCCTTCGAGCGCGAAACCTTCCTCGCTCTGCGCGGCTCCGAACAGGCCGCAGCTCTGCGCCATGTCTTCTTCGCCGAGCGCGCCGCGCCCCGTCCGCCGGAACTCGCCGGCATCACCCCGCGCGACATCCGTTCGGCGGCCGTGATCGGCGGAGGCACGATGGGGGTGGGCATTGCCGCGGCCCTGCGCGATGCCGGCCTGCCGGTGGTGCTGATCGAGCGCGACGCCACGGCGGTCGAGCGCGGGCTTGCCAATGTGAAGTCGATCTACGACGGCTCCGTCAAACGCGGGCGTACGACGCAGGCGGTTGCCGATCAGCGCATGGCCGGTGTGACCGGCGGCGATGATTACGGCCTGCTTGCCGACACGGACCTCGTCATCGAGGCCGTCTTCGAGGACCTCGCCGTCAAGCGCGCCGTCTTCGAAAAGCTCTCGGCGGTCTGCCGGCCGGATGCGGTGCTCGCCACCAACACGTCCTATCTCGATCCCGGTGCGATCAGCGCCGGCATCGTCCATCCCGAACGGTTCCTCGGCCTGCATTTCTTCAGCCCGGCCCATGTCATGAAGCTGCTGGAGATCGTGCCGACGGAAGCGACCGCACCGGAGGTTCTCGCGGCCGGCTTTGCACTCGCTCGCCAGCTTGCCAAAATTCCCGTCCGCGCCGGCATCTGCGATGGCTTTATCGGCAATCGCATCCTGAAGGTGACGCGTGCGCAGGCCGAGCGTCTGCTGCTATCGGGTGCGACGCCCTCGGCGGTCGATGCCGCCATGCGCGATTTCGGCCTGCCCATGGGGCCGTTCGAAGCACAGGATCTCGGCGGTCTCGACATCGCCGCTTTCCAGCGTAAGGCGGCGCGCGAACGGGGCGAAACGCCCTTTGCCCCCGTGGCGGAGCGGCTTTGCGCGCTTCAACGGTTCGGCCAGAAAACCGGCGGCGGCTGGTACGATTACCAGTCGGGTGATCGTGCGCCAAAACCCTCGGAAACCGTGGCGGCGATCATCGCCGAAGAGGCGGCGGACCGGCCGCAACGAGCATGGAGTGAAGCCGAGATCGCCGACGCGATCCTGCTGCCGATGGTCAACGAGGCGACGCGTATTCTGGAGGAGCGCGTGGCGCTTCGCGCCGCCGATATCGATCTCGTGAAAATCCACGGCTATGGTTTTCCGCGCTGGCGTGGCGGGCCGATGCACTATGCTGAGGCGTGTGGGCTTGCGGAGGTGGTGGCCGTGCTCGACCGGCTCGCGGCGGAGGGGCTTGCCGAGGCGCCCTCGGAGGGGCTGCGCCGGGCGGCGGCGGCCGGTGGTTTTTCAGCGCGTGAGCGATAGGCAAGCGCTGCGGACTGTGATGAGATAGTTTGGGAGACGTAGCATTCTGCGGAAGCCGGGGAGGGCGCAATGCAGTCGCTGATGACGCCGGGACACAAGCCGGTACAGGTGGAAATTCTCGAAGCGGAAATCCGCAAGGTCTGCGGGTCCTTCGATCTGGAGCCCATGCGGCGCACCGGCGTCGTCAATGGCGACGTGACCACGCGGCGCATCGGCCCGTTCGATACGGCAATCGTCGCACTCGATGCCTCCGAGGTGGCGCGCAGCACCCGCTCCATCCGGCAGGATCCAGGCGAATATTTCTTTCTGCTCGTGCAGGATGCCGGCCAGTGTCGCGTCGAACAGGGCGATCATGTGGCCGAGCTTTTGCCGGGAGACATGTTCCTCGTCGATTCCGTCAAGCCCTCGACCTTCCTCTATCGCGGCGAATGCTCCAACCAGGTCTCGCTGCACATTCCCCGCGACGAAGTGGTGCACCGTTTCGGCAATGCCTGTGCGGGCGGTCTTTCGATCTCGCGGGAGGACACGCTCTGGGTCGCCATGCGCGCGGTCATCGCCAAGATGCTTTTGGAAGACGGCGCGCAGGCGCAGCTCGGCGAAGCCTTCCTCTGCCTGATGGGCGCTTACCTGCATTCCAGCCGGGTGACGGGTGCCGCAACGCCGGCCGAGACCCTGCTGTCGCGCGCCCTGGCGATGATCGATCGTAACCGGGCGGACCCGACCTTCGGCCCGCGCGAATTGGCCACCCGTCTCAATGTGTCCGAACGCATGCTGCAAAGGCATTTCCGGCCGCTTGGCGAAACGCCCGGCCACCGGCTGCTCAACCGCCGGCTGGAACTTGCCCATGCCCGGCTGACGGCGCGCCGGGAGCAGCCGTCGGAAGGCGTCACCGCCGTCGCCTTCGACTGCGGCTTCAACGATCTCTCCTATTTCTACCGCGAGTTCCGCAAGAAATACGGCGCGACGCCGGGTGCGGTTGCGCGCTGCCATTGACGCTTTTGTCCAAAAGGCGGGACGGCGCCGTCCAAGTCTGATGCCGCGCCCGCTTCTAATCTCTGCCACAAGATAGGACCGCCGGAGGAGGTGGCCTGCCATGGAGGAGGCGGAAATGATGGAATTCAAGGCGACCATCGGCGGCAAGCCGGCCCCTGTCGGCGCGGACTTCGCCGTCATCAACCCGGCGACGGGCGAAGAGGTCGGCCGCGCGCCGAACATGGGTGGCGTCGAGCTGGATGCGGCCGTCGCGGTCGCCAAGGCGGCGTTCGCGTCGTGGTCGGCGCAGAGCGATGAGGCGTTGCAGGCGGCCTGTGCGGCTGTCACGGCGAAGATCGAGGAACATGCGGCGGAACTCGCCGAAATCATCACGCTGGAGCAGGGCAAGCCGTTGAACGGCCTCGGTTCGCGCTGGGAGGTCGGCGGCGCCGTCGCCTGGGCGGGCTATACGACGGGGCTGTCGATCCCGGTCAAGGTTTTGCAGGACAACGAGCAGGGGCGCGTGGAACTGCACCGCAAGCCGCTTGGCGTCGTCGGCTCGATCACGCCGTGGAATTTCCCCGTGATGATCGCCGTCTGGCATATCCTGCCGGCGTTGCGCACCGGCAATACGGTCTTGGTCAAGCCGTCGCCCTATACGCCGCTGTCGACGCTGCGGCTTGTACAGATCATGAACGAGGTGCTGCCGCCCGGTGTCGTCAATGTCGTGACGGGCGATGACAAGGCGTTCAATCTCGGCGGTGCCATGTCGGCGCATCCGGATATCGCGAAGATCGTCTTCACCGGCTCCTGCGCCACCGGCCAGAAGGTCATGCAGTCCGCGGCCGCGACCATGAAGCGCCTGACGCTGGAAATGGGCGGCAACGACGCGGGCATCGTGCTGCCGGATGCCGAACCGCAGGCGATTGCCGAAGGCCTGTTCTGGGGCGCCTTCATCAACAACGGCCAGACCTGCGCGGCGATGAAACGGCTCTATGTGCATGATTCCATCCACGACGCCGTCTGCGATGCGCTCGTCGCCTATGCGAAAAACATTCCCGTCGGCAACGGCATGGAGGAGGCGAGCATTTTGGGGCCGATCCAGAACCGCATGCAGTTCGACAAGGTTTCGCGCCTCGTGGCGGATGCCAGGGGACGCGGCAAGGTGCTGCTCGGCGGCGAACCGGGCGAGGGCCTGTTCTTCCCGCCGACCATTGTCGCCGGTCTGCGCAATGGCGACGCGCTCGTCGACGAGGAGCAGTTCGGGCCGGCGCTGCCGATCATCCGCTATTCGGATGTCGAGGAGGCGATCCGGCTGGCGAACGACAGCCCGAACGGGCTCGGCGGCTCGGTCTGGTCGTCGGATATCGAGGCGGCGAAGAAGGTCGCGAGCCGCATGGCCTGCGGCTCCGTGTGGATCAACAAACACGGCGCCATCCAGCCGAATGCGCCCTTCGGCGGCGTCAAGCAATCCGGCATCGGCGTCGAGTTCGCGGAGGAAGGCCTGGCCGAATACACCGATATCCAGGTGGTCTTCGCCTGAGAAAACAACATAAGAGGGAACGATCATGAGACTGACGAGATATCTTGCCGCAACGGCGCTGGCCTTCGGCCTGACCGCCACCGCCGCGGCCGCCCATCCGCTGGATGGCCTGTCCGCCGAGGAATACCAGAAGATCAACCAGATCCTGCGCAATGAGAAGGTCGCCGACGACACCACGCTCTATCCGCTGATCGAGCTCAAGGAGCCCGCCAAGGCCGACGTGCTCGCCTGGAAGGAGGGCGACAGCCTCGACCGCAAGGCAACGGTTTACCTGACCAGCAAGGAAGGCTTCAGCGAGGCCGTGGTCAACATCACCAAGGGCGCGGTGGAGAGCAACGAGAAGACCAAGGGACAGCCGATGGTGCTGTTCACGGAGTTCATGGGCGCGCTGGAGGGCGTGCTCGGCAATTCCGATATGGTGGCCGGCCTTGCCAAGCGCGGCCTGAAGCCGGAACAGGCCTTCTGCCTGCCGCTCACCGCCGGCAATTTCTTCACCGACGAATACACCAATTCCCGCCTGATGAAGGTGCCCTGCTATCAGGTGCCTGACGGCTCCAACTTCTATGCCAAGCCGATCGAAGGCCTGTTTGCACTCTACGATATCGGCAAGAAGGAAGTGCTGCGCGTCGTAGATACGGGCGTGCTTGATGTGCCTAAGGATGGCTGGGGCTATACGGAGGAGGAAGTCGCCAAGCGCACGCCGCTGCGCGCCGAGACCAATTCCGTCAAGCTGGTGCAGGAGGGCGGCCCGAACTACAAGATCGACGGCAGCCATCTCGAATGGGATATCTGGCGCTTCAACTTCCGCGTCGACAAGCGGCCGGGCCTGGTACTCTCCAATCTCGACGTCAACGATGACGGCACGTGGCGTTCGGTCATCTATCAGGCCCATCTGTCGGAAGTCTTCGTGCCCTATATGGACCCGTCGGAAGGCTGGTACTGGCGCACCTATATGGACAGCGGGGAATATGGTTTCGGCCTCTTCCTGACACCGCTGCGCGCCGGCATCGATTGCCCCGCGCATGCCACCTTCCTGCCGGCGACGATCGCCGACGACAAGGGCCAGCCGCTGGTCATTCCCGATGCCATCTGCGTCTTCGAGCGCAGCATCGGCGATCCGGCCTGGCGCCATTTCGAGGTCTTTGCCCAGACGCCGGAAAAGCCGATCCCGGCGGAGGGACGCCCGGCGACGGAGCTCGTGGTGCGCACGGCCTCGGAAGTCGGCAACTATGACTATCTCATCGACTACCGCCTGCAGCAGAACGGCCAGGTCAACATCTATGTCGGCGCGACCGGCCTCGATGCGGTGAAGGGCGTTGCCTCCACTTCGATGAAGGATGCGACGGCCAAGGCCGATACGGCGCATGGCACGCTGATCGCACCGAACCTCGTTGCCGCCAACCACGACCACTACTTCAACTTCCGCATCGACTTCGACGTCGACCAGCCGATCAACCACTTCTCGACGATGGATATCGTGCCGGCCAAGCTCGATGCATCGAGCCCGCGCAAGTCGATGTGGACGGTCGAACACAAGATGCCGATGACGGAAATGGAGGCGCGCTACAAGCTCTCCTCCTCGCAGCCGCGCTACTTCCACATCTCCGACCCATCGCGCGAAGGCTATCTCGGCCATGAGCCGGGCTACATGATCCACCATGGCGACGTGTCCTACGGCCCGTTCGACTTCGAGAACGACCCGCCGATGAAGCGCAACGCCTATATCGAATACTCAGTGTGGAACACGGTCTACGACCCGGAACAGCGCTATGCCGGCGGCAAGTTCGCCATGCAGAGCGACGGCTCCGATACGCTCGCCGAATGGGTGAAGAAGGACCAGAGCCTGATGGGCAAGGACATCGTCACCTGGTTCTCCGCCGGCTTCCACCACATTCCGCGCATGGAGGACTGGCCGGTCATGTCGACGGAATGGAAGACCGTGCACATCATGCCGCACAACTTCTTCGCCCATAACCCGGCACTAACGATCCGCAATCCGAAGTAAAGGCAAGACGAGGCATGGCATGGGCCATGCCTCGTTTCACAACCCGGTCCGCAACCTCTCCTTCGTCATGCTCGGGCTTGACCCGAGCATCTACCCGCCGCGCGCGCGGCATGGACCCTCGGGTCAAGCCCGAGGGTGACGGAGGAGAGGTGTGGCGGTCTGACGAATGAAAGGCCCGGGAATGTCCCGGGCCTTTCTCATTGCGCCGGCTGCATCTCACCGAAGACGGTCGGGATCAGCTCCGATATGGTCGGGTGGATGTGCACGGCGTGCGTGATGGTCGTGTAGGGCCTGCCGGAATACATCACGTCCAAAATGCTCTGCACCGCCTCGTCGCAACCGGTACCGAGAAGGGAAGCGCCGAGGATTTCCTTCGTCTCGGCATCGGCGATCACCTTCATGAAGCCGAGCGTTTCGCCCTTCTCCTTGGCGCGGCCCACACGCGTCATGGGCCGCGTGCCGATCAAGAGCTTGCGCCCGGTCTTGCGCGCCTCCGTCTCGTTCATGCCGGCGCGACCGAGCGGCGGGTCGATGTAGAGCGCGTAGGTCTGGATGCGGTCGCTTACCTGGCGCTTCTCGTTGTCGAGCAGGTTGGCCGCGACGATCTCGAAGTCGTTATAGGAGGTGTGCGTGAAGGCACCGCGGCCGTTGCAATCGCCCATGGCGAAGATGCCGGGCACGTTGGTCTCGAGCCGCTCGTCGACGGCGATGTAGCCGCGTTTGTCCACCGCAACGCCCGCCTTGTCGAGGCCGAGATCGTCGGTGTTCGGCCGCCGTCCGGTGGCGAGCAGGAGATGCGAGCCGATGATTTCTGGCGCGCCTGCCGTGCAATCGACGCCCACCCCGACATCGTCGCCGCTTTTGAAGAAGCGGATGCATTCCGCCCCGGTGCGGATGGCGATGCCCTCGCGTTCAAGGATATCGCGCACGGCGTCGCTGATATCAGGGTCTTCCCGCGCAATGAGCCGTGGCCCCTTTTCGACGACCGTCACCTCAGCGCCGAAGCGGCGAAACATCTGGGCGAATTCCAGCCCGATATAGCTGCCGCCGATGACGACGAGGTGTTTCGGCACCGCCGTCAGGTCCATGATCGAGACATTGTTGAGGTGGGGTACGTCTTCCACGCCGGGGAAATCCGGCACGACGGCGCGGCCGCCCACATTGAGGAAGATTTGAGGGGCGGACAATAGATCGTCGCCGACGCGGACCTCCGTCGGGCTTTCGAAGCGGGCATGGCCACGGATGAAGGTCAGGCCGTCCATGCTTTCCAGCCAGTCCTCGTTGCCCTTGCGGGCATCGAAGCGCACCCTGTCCTTGCGCGCCATGACCTTGGCGAAATCGATGGCAACAGGACCCGTCACCACGCCGTATTCGGCACCGCGGCGGGCGAGGTGGGCGGCATAGGCGCTGGCGACCATGGCCTTGGTCGGCATGCAGCCGGTGTTGACGCAGGTGCCGCCGACGAGCTTGCGCTCGATCAGCGCAACCTTTTGGCCGGCGGCGGTCAGCCGACCGGCAAGCGACGGGCCGGCCTGGCCCGCGCCGATGATGATGGCGTCGAATGTCTGCATCAGAGAACCGACGAAACGACGAAGAGGCCGAGCAGCACGGCGACCGCGTCTTCGAGAAGCGCGATGGGCAGGTCCTTGCCGCCGGTCGCCGCAACAAGGCGCTGGCGCGCTTCAGCCCCGCCGAGCGTGCCGATGACCGAGCCAATCACGCCGGCCACAAGCCCGCCGATCAGCGCGCCGCCGGCCGTGCCGATGACCGCGCCGCAGAAGGCGCCGCTGACGATGCGGGCGCCGAACTGCTGCGGCACCTTGCGGCTTGGTGTGCTCGGCAGCTGGTCGGTGACGAATTCGACGAGCGCGAGCACACCGAAAACATAGGGCGTGAAGCGATAACCCATGAAGGCGGCCCAGGTGCCGGAAACCGGCAACCAGCCGAGGGCGGCGCCGATGCTGACGGCCGCCGGTGCCGTCATCGCGCGAAGCCCTGCCACGACACCGATCAGCAATGCGAGGATATAAATGCTCATTGTCCCCTCAAAAAATTTGCGCCGGACATCGGGCCCGGGATGGTTCCCGGCAGAGATGAAATGCACTATCGAAATGGAGGATGGGCCTCTAGAAAGACTGTCGGATGGCATGGCCGATTGCAATGGGTTTCTTTTGCCTGATAGGTTCTTCCGGCATAAATTTTAAAGCGCTTTGGACGCGGCAACAAACGTCGTGTCTTGTCCTGCCTTCGCAGTCTGTTTTTTGCGATTTACTGCCATATATGGAATGCTTTGCCCGGACGGGCTTTCTGAAACGTGGTGAAACTGTGGCCACGAATTGCCGCACAAGGAAAGGTTTTAACATGCGCCCAGTCGTCAAGTTTATCGGAGCAGCTCTGGCCCTCGGTCTGGCCGCTGGTGCCGCCCAGGCCCAGGTCGTCGTTTCCTCGAAGATCGATACGGAAGGTGGGGTTCTCGGCAACATCATCCTGTCCGTGCTGAATGCCAACGGCATCCAGACGACGGACCGCGTCCAGCTCGGCGCGACGCCGGTCGTGCGTCAGGCGATCATCGCAGGCGAGATCGACATCTATCCGGAATATACCGGCAATGCCGCCTTCTTCTTCGAAAAGGCCGACGATCCGGCCTGGAAGGATGCGACCAAGGCCTATGAGCTTGCCAAGACGCTCGACTATGACGCCAACAAGATCGTCTGGCTGCAGCCGTCGCCGGCGAACAACACCTGGGCGATCGCGCTGCGCAAGGATGTGACCGAGCCGAACAAGCTCGTCACGCTCAGCGATTTCGGCAAATATGTCTCCGGCGGTGGCCAGGTCGTTCTCGCGGCCTCCTCGGAATTCGTGAACTCGGCGGCCGCCCTTCCGGCCTTCCAGACGACCTATGGCTTCACGCTGAAGCCGGAACAGCTGATCACGCTTTCGGGTGGTGACACGGCCGCGACGATCGCCGCCGCCGCCAACCAGACCAACGGTGCGAACGCCGCGATGGTCTATGGCACGGATGGCGGTATTGCGCCGTCGGGCCTCGTGGTTCTCGAAGACGACAAGGGCGTGCAGCCGGTCTACCAGCCCTCGCCGATCATCCGCGAAGAGGTGCTGAAGGCCAATCCGCAGATCGAGGAACTGCTGAAGCCCGTCTTCGAAAAGCTCGACCTCGTCACGCTGCAGGATCTCAACGGTCGCGTTCAGGTCGGCGGCGAGCCGGCCAAGGCGGTTGCCGAAGACTTCCTCAAGAAGAACGGCTTCATCAAGTAAGCTCTTTTCGCCCTTCGCCCATCCGGGCGGAGGGTTTCCCCATTGAAAGGCGTGCATGCGGTTCAGGATCGACAAGCTCGGCGTGGTGATCGCCGCTTTGCTGGCCTACGGCGCCTTTCTGGCGCCGTTTGCCAATTTCCGGGCCAACCGCATCGTGCCGGGTGAGCCGCGGGCAATCCTCGATGCGCTGCCATCAGGCCTCGGCGTGGCGCTGGTCGTCTTCATCGCCGTAGCCCTCGTGCTTATCGTGCTGAAGACGCCGACGCTGCTGCGGCTGGTACTCGGTCTTGCGGCTCTGGCTATCCTCGCCATCCTCATCGGCCTCTCCGCCGGCCACCTGACGCCGCCGGACAATACCTATGCCCGCGTCTCACCGGCCTCCGGTTTCTGGCTCACCAGCTTCGCCTTCGCGCTGCTGACCGCCGATGCGCTCGCCCGGCTGAAACTCTCGCCGCTTGCGCGGGTGGCGCTTTTGGCGGCCGTCGCCGTGGCGGTCGCCACCCTCCTGATGTCCGGTGCCTGGGATGGACTGTCGATCCTCAAGGAATATGGCAGCCGCGCCGAGACCTTCTGGCTGGAGGCGAGCCGGCATGTCGTGCTGGCGCTCGGCTCGCTGGCGGCCGCGACATTGGTCGGCCTGCCGCTCGGCATTCTCTGCCATCGGGTGGAAGCCTTGCGCGCCGGCGTGCTCAATGTGCTGAATATCATCCAGACCATCCCGTCGATTGCGCTGTTCGGTCTGCTGATCGCACCACTCGGTTGGGTCGCGCTCAACGTGCCGGGTGCGGCGGCGATCGGCATTCGCGGCATCGGCGCGGCGCCGGCTTTTGTCGCTCTTTTCCTCTATTCGCTGCTGCCCGTCGTCGCCAACACGGTGGTCGGCCTTGCCGGCGTGCCGCGCGATGCCAATGATGCGGCGCGCGGTATCGGCATGACGGATCGCCAGCGGCTTTTCGGTGTCGAGCTGCCGCTGGCCTTTCCTGTCATCCTCACGGGCATCCGCATCGTGCTGGTGCAGAATATCGGGCTTGCCACCATCGCCGCGCTGATCGGCGGCGGCGGTTTCGGTGTCTTCGTCTTCCAGGGCATCGGCCAGACGGCCATGGACCTTGTGCTGCTCGGCGCGGTGCCGACCGTAGCGCTCGCCTTCGCCACGGCCATCGTGCTTGACGCCGCGGCCGAACTTTCCAATTCCAAACCCGGCAGGGCCGCATGATCGAGATCGACACCATCACCAAGCGCTACGGCGACAACACGGTCGTCGACAATGTCTCGATGACCATCGCGCCGCGCACGATCACCGTTATCGTCGGCACATCGGGCTCCGGCAAGACGACGCTGATGCGTATGGTCAACCGCCTCGTCGAGCCGACCTCGGGAACCATCCGCATCGACGGCCAGGACAACCGCTCGATGCCCGGCTATGAACTGCGCCGCCGCATCGGTTATGCCATCCAGGGCCACGGCCTCTTCCCGCACCGCACGGTCGCGGAAAACATCGCCACCGTGCCGACGCTGCTCGGCTGGGAGAAGAGCCGCATCGATGCCAAGGTGAAGGAGCTGCTCTCTCTCTTCCAGCTCGATGCCGCCGCTTTCGGGCCGCGTTATCCGCACGAGCTGTCGGGCGGCCAGCAGCAGCGTGTCGGCGTCGCCCGTGCGCTCGCCGCCGAACCGAATATTTTGCTGATGGACGAGCCCTTCGGCGCGCTCGATCCGGTCATTCGCGCCAAGGCGCAGGACGACCTGCTGGCGATCCAGAAGCATTTCGGCACGACCATCATCCTCGTCACGCATGACATGGAGGAAGCCTTCCACCTCGCCGACAAGATCGCCGTTATGGACAAGGGCAGGATCGTGCAATACGCCGCGCCCGAGGACATGCTCGTCAACCCTGCCACCGATTTCGTCGAGACGCTGATCGGCGCCGGCGAGCGGCCGTTCCGGCTGCTCTCCATCGGCACCGTCGGCGATGCCGCGGAAGCCGGTGTCGCAGACGGCGAACCGCTCGCGGCGGCCACCAGCCAGCGCGATGCGCTCTCCGCGCTGCTCTGGTCCGGCCGTGACGCCCTGCCGGTTGTCGGTGCAGATGGCGCAGCCCTCGGCCGCGTGACGCTTGCCGGCCTTGCCCGCCGTGCCGCGAGGCCGCAATGACGCGGCTTCTGCCCAATCTCCTCCGTTTGGCGGCGCTGGTCATCCTGATCGCCTTCCTCGTCCAGCCCGGCCTGTTCGAACCGCTGCTCAAGCCTTTGGTGCAGGCCAATGCGCCGGCGATTTATAATCAGGGCAGCCTGCTTTCGCTGACGCTGTCGCATCTCGCGACGGTTTTCACCGCGACGTCGGCCGCAACCATCGTCGCCGTCGGGCTTGCCATTCTCGTGACGCGGCCGATCGGGGCCGAATTCCTGCCGCTGTCACGCAGCCTGGTGAATATCGGCCAGACCTTTCCGCCGGTCGCCGTGCTGGCGCTTGCCGTGCCCGCCGTCGGCTTCGGCGAGAAGCCGACGCTGATCGCGCTGTTCCTCTATGGCTTGTTGCCGATCTTCGAGAATTCCATGACCGGCCTTTCCACCCTGCCGCCCGCCATCGTCGAGGCGGCGAAGGGAACCGGCATGACGGCATGGCAGCGGCTCACCAAGGTGGAACTGCCGCTGGCGCTGCCGATCATTCTCGCCGGCATCCGCCTTTCGGTCACCATCAGCCTGGCCACGGCCACCATCGGCTCGACGGTCGCGGCGAAAACACTTGGCGAGGTCATCATCGCCGGCCTGCAATCCAACAATCTCGCCTTCGTCTTGCAGGGCGGTCTCGTCGTCGCGGTGCTGGCAGTGCTGATCTACGATGCTTTTTCCGCGCTCGAGCGCATGCTTTCGCGCCGGGCCGGCCGGGGTTAGTCGTCGGTCTCGAGGTCATAGACGAGGATGCCGGCAATGCCGCCTTCGGCCGCCGCGACCAGGCGGCCACCCGTCTGCTTGTGCTCGGGATCTTCCAGATAGGCATCGCGCGAAAAGCTGTCGGCGAAATCGACGATGAAGCCGTCGGAGAACCCCTTGTCCATGCCCGTTTCCGGGCTGACATTGGTGCCGATATGGACGGCCACCATGCCGGGCAGGCGGTCTTTCAGGGCATCGATCTCGTTGAACAGCTCGGTCTTGTAGGCGACGGAAATGGTCGGCTTGAAGCGGATGAAGACGCAGTGGCGGATCATGGTTCACCTATCGGATGTTGGCGCGGGCGCGCGGACGCTGGTCGTTGCGCTCGTATTGGAAGACCTGGGCCGGCAGCGCCGGCAGGCCGCGGATGATGTCGGCGCCCTTTTCGCCCACCATGATGGTCGGCGCATTGGTGTTGCAGGAGGGAACGCGCGGCATGACGGAACTGTCGCAGACGCGCAGGCCTTCAAGCCCATGCACCTTCAAATCGAGCCCGACGACGGCATCCGCGCCGGTGCCCATCTTGCAGGTGCCGACCGGATGGTGGTCCGTCTTGGCATTGGCGCAGCCGTAGTTGAACAGGTCCTCGTCGGTGACGACCTTCGGCCCCGGCAGGCGCTCGGCCATGACGAAGGGTTTCAGCGCGGCCTGCTGCATGATCTCCCGGGCGATCTTGAGCCCTTCGATCGACATTTTGCGGTCATGCGGATCGTCCCAATAGTTCGGATCGATCAGCGGGGCAGCCGCGGGATCGGCGGAGGCAAGCCGCACCGTACCCTTCGAGCGCGGGTGCAGATAGGCGGAGTTCAGCGTCACACCGGCGTTCTTCAGTTTCTCGACGCCCGCCTCGATGCCCGAGCCGAGGCCGAGATGGAACTGGATATCCGGAGAGCGAGCCTCGGGGTCGGCATACCAGAAACCGCCGGTCTCGAAGAGCGAGGAGGCGACGGGGCCGGAGCGGAAGAGCACATATTGCAGGCCCGCCCAGAGTGTGCGGTGCAGCTTGGCCACGCCGTCATAGGTGTGATCGCCAGTGCATTCGGAAATGACGAAGAGATCGAGATGGTCCTGCATGTTGGAGCCGACGCCGGGCAGGTCGTGCTTGACCGCGACGCCGACCGAACGCAGGTGATCCGCCGGGCCGATGCCCGATTGCTGCAGCAGTTTCGGTGAGCCGATGGCGCCGGAGGAGACGAGCACTTCGCGCTCTGCCCGGATCGTTTCGACGCCTTTGCCGCCGACGACCTCGACGCCGACGGCGCGCGTGCCCTCCAGTACGATGCGGGCGACGCGGGCGCCGGTGCGGATCGTCAGGTTCTTGCGGTCCTTGATCGGCGAGAGGTAACCGAGCGAGGCGGAGGAGCGGCGGCGGTTGCGCTGGGTCAGCTGGTAGAAGCCGACACCGGCCTGCTGGCGGCCATTGAAATCGTGGTTGTAGGGAATGCCGAGCTCCTGGCCGGCGCGGATATAGGCGTCGCAGATCGGCAGCGCGGAGACCGGCATGGAAACGCCGAGCGGGCCGCCATAGGAATGGTAATCGTCGGCAAAACGCTGGTTGTCTTCGGCGCGTTTGAAATAGGGCAGGATCTCGCGGTAGCTCCAGCCCTCGCAGCCGTCTTCGCTGGCCCAGAGATCGTAATCGGCGGCATTGCCGCGGGTATAGAGCTGGGCGTTGATCGAGGAGCCGCCGCCGATGACCTTGGCCTGCGTATAGCGCAGCACGCGGCCCTTCATGTGCTTCTGCGGCACGGTCTCCCAGCCCCAGCTGGCGACACCCTTGGTCATCTTGGCAAAGCCGGCCGGCATGTGGAACAGCGGGTTCCAGTCCCCGCCGCCGGCCTCCAGCAGCAGCACGCGGACATCAGGGTCCTCGGAAAGTCGGTTCGCCAGCACGCAGCCGGCGGGGCCGGCGCCGGTGATGATGTAATCGTAGGTCATGCCTTGGTCCTCAAGAATTTTCAGAGCCGGCCGATCGAGAGCCCGCCGTCGAGATTGATCACCGAGCCGGTGGCGAAGGCGAATTTGCCGCTCGCAAGCGCCGCTGCGACGGAGCCGATGTCGTCAGGCTCGCCCCAGCGCTTCATCGGCACGAGGCCGCCTTCGATCAGCGCGTCGTATTTGTTGGAGACGGCCGCCGTCATGTCGGAGCGGATGATGCCCGGACGGATTTCGAAGACGGCGATACCGGTGTCCGCCAGTCTGAGCGCCAGCCCCTGGCTGAAGGCGGCAAGGCCGGCCTTGGTCATGCAATAGTCGAGGCGTTCGGGCGAGGTGAGGCCGGCCGAGACGGAGGTGATGTTGATGATCGCCCGTGGGCCGGCCGCCTGTTTCGAATGCAGCATCACCTTCAGCACGGCCTGGGTGAAGAACACGGTGCCGCGCAGGTTGGTCGAGACGATCGTGTCGAAATGTTCCGGTGCCAGATCGAGGAAATCGCCGCGCACGACGGAGGCGATGCCGGCATTGTTGACGAGGCAGGCAATCGCTCCGAGCTGATCTTCGATGGCCGCGACCGCGGCCGCATGGCCGGCGAGATCGGCGAGATCGGCCTTGAGATAGATAGCCTGTGTGCCGCGTGCGGAAAAATCGGCAATCATGGCGTCGGTCGCGGCATCGCTGTCGCCGATGCCGGTAATGGCGATGGCGAAGCCTTCGTCGGCGAGGGCTTTCGCGATCCCGAGGCCGATGCCGCGGCGGCCGCCGGTGACGATGGCGACGGGGCGAGTCATGCTGACAACTCCTTTGCGCGGATATGGTCGGCGACGCGCAGCGCCTGGGCGGCGATGGTGAGCGCCGGATTGACGGCCGCCGAGGTCGGCAGGCAGCCGCCGTCGACGACGTAGAGATTGGAGTGGTCGAAGGCGCGGCAATAAGGGTCGAGCGGGGCGGTGGCCGGATCGAGGCCCATGCGCACGGTGCCGCACTGATGCGAGGGGGTGCGCTTGTCGAAGGGTTGCGTCAGGACGATCGGGTAGCCGGCGGCCTTGAAATGGGCGCGCATTTTCGCCTCCAGGCCGGCGAGCGCCTCCATGTTGGAACGCTGCCACTGCATGATGATGCCCTTGCCGTCGACCATGATGCGGCTTTCGGGATTGGGCAGATCCTCGGTCATCATGTACCAGTCGATCGCGTGGCCGGCCATGAAGTCGAGGGCGAAGCGCGGGGCGTAGGCTGGGGCGTTGGCTTTCAGGATGTCGCCGTTGATCTTGCCCAGCAGCTGCACATTGCCGAGCGGCAGGTCGTCGCGGCCGCCGGTCAGGTAATAGTCGTTCAGCATCAGCGTCTTCTGGTAGATGCTGTCGTTGCGCCGGTACGGATTGATTGCCAGCATGGCGCTGCAATTGTGGTTCATGAAGTTGCGGCCGACCTGGTCGGAACCGTTGGCGAGTCCCTTGCCGTCGCCGGAGCGCAGCAGGATCGCAGCTGAGTTGATCGCGCCGGCCGACAGGATGACGAGCTTCGGCGAAAGCCGCTTTCTCTCGCCGCCGTGGGTGTAGTGGATCGTGGTGATCCGGCCGTCCGGCCCCGCCTCCAGCGTATCGACATGGGCGGAGGTGACAAGCGTGATATCAGGGTCGAGCAGGGCGGCGGCAAGCGGCGCGGTCTCCGCGTCTTTCTTGCCTTGGCCGGCGTTGGGAAAGCCGTCCCAGGGCGTGCGCCCGCCGGCAAGCCATGTGTCGATATCGACGCCGAGCGGCAGGGTCGCCGGATTGAGCCCCTGCGCCTTCAGCTCGGAGCGGGCGCGGGCGATGGCCGGCTCGTCCGGCACGGGGCCGTGCGGATAGGGCGTGGAATGGTGCGGTTCGGTCGGGTCCTGGCCCAGTTCGCCGCGCACCTCGAACAGGCGCTCGGCCTTGCCGTACCAAGGCTCCAGCTCCTCGTAGGGGAACGGCCAGGCCGGCGAGACGCCGCCGAGATGCTGCATTTCGGTGAAATCCTCGGCGCGATAGCGCAGGAGCACCGCGCCGAAGAGCTTGGAGTTGCCGCCGACGAAATAGAAATTGCCCGGATTGAACGCCGTGCCATCAGGCTCGCGCCACATCTCCTTCGGTCGGAAATGGCCGTCGACGAAGATCGAGCGGTAGCTGCGCGTCTCGGGCGTATCGGGCAGGCGCTCGCCGCGCTCGAGGATGACGATGCGCGCGCCCGAGCCGGCGAGCGCGGCGGCCATAGTGGAGCCGCCGATGCCCGATCCGATGATGACGATGTCCGGCTGCGTGGTCATGGGGCTCTCAGGCGATGCGAAGCTGGCTTGCGGGATCGAAGAACACGGCCTTGTCGAGGTTGAAGGCAAGGCGCGCCGTCTGGCCGGCGGTGATGCGCACGTCGGCGCGCAGGCGGGCAACGATCTCCTTGCCGCCGAGATGGGTGACGGCGAAGGTATCGGCGCCGGCGGGCTCGACCACCTCGATCAGGCAGTCTCCCTCCGCGACGGTGCGGGCATTGCGGTCCGCGCCGTCAGGGTCGGTCAGTGCCTCGGGGCGAATGCCGAAGATGACCTCCTTGCCCTTGTAGGCGTAAAGCCCGCCGGGCGCGTTCGGCACGGAAAGCACCAGCGGGTCGGCCTGGTGGCGGGCAAGCGAGACCGCCATGCCGGCGCCGTTCTGTTCGATCTTTGCCGAGAGCAGGTTCATCGCCGGCGAGCCCATGAAGTCGGCGACGAAGATGTTGGCCGGATTGTTGTAGATTTCCGAGGGGGAGCCGAACTGCTGCAGCACGCCGTCCTTCAAGACGGCGATCTTGGTGGCGAGCGTCATCGCCTCGATCTGGTCGTGCGTCACATAGACGATGGTGGTCTTCATGCGCTGATGCAGGCGCTTGATTTCCGTGCGCATGTCGACGCGCAGCTTGGCGTCGAGGTTCGACAGCGGTTCGTCGAACAGGAAGAGTTTCGGGTCGCGCACCAGCGCCCGGCCCATGGCGACGCGCTGGCGCTGGCCGCCCGAGAGCTGGCCGGGCTTGCGCTCCAAGAGATGGCCGATCTGCAGCATGTCGGCGACCTGCTTGATGGCCTTCTCGCGCTCCTCCTTTGGCACGCCGCGGATTTCCATGCCGAAGGCGATGTTGCCGCCCACCGTCATGTTCGGATAGAGCGCGTAGGACTGGAACACCATGGCGATGTCGCGCTTGGAGGGGTGCAGGCCGGCGACCGAGCGACCGTCGATGGCGATATCGCCCGAGGTGATCGGCTCCAGCCCGGCGATGGTGTTGAGCAATGTGGACTTGCCACAGCCGGAGGGGCCGACGAGCACGAGGAAGCCGCCCTGCTCGATCTCCAGGTTGATGTCTTTCAGGATTTCGAGCGCGCCATAGGACTTGCGCAGGTTGCTGATCTTGAGGAACGACATGTTTGTGGAAGACATGGAGCGTTATCCTTTCACGGCGCCGGACATCAGGCCGCGCACGAAATACCGTCCGGAGACGATGTAAACGATGAGGGTGGGCAGCGCCGCGAGGATCGCGCCTGCGAAATGCACGTTGTATTCCTTCACACCCGTCGAGGACTGCACGAGGTTGTTGAGCGCAACCGTCATCGGCGTCGTATCCGCGCCCGAGAAAGAGGCGCCGAACAGGAAGTCGTTCCAGATATTGGTGAACTGCCAGATGACCGAGACGACGATGATCGGACCGGAAGAGGGCAGCAGGATGCGGTAGAAGATCTGGAAGAAGCTCGCGCCGTCGATCTGGGCGGCACGCACCAGCTCGGTCGGGAAGTTTTCGTAGTAGTTGCGGAAATAGAGCGTCGTGAAACCGATGCCGTAGACGACATGCACGAGGATCAGCCCCCAGAGCGAGCCGGCAAGTCCGATCATCCCCAGAATGCGCGCCATCGGTATGAGCACGATCTGGAACGGGATGAAGCAGGAGAGCAGCAGCAGGCCGAAGAAGACGTTCGACCCTCGGAACTGCCACTTGGTCAGCACGTAGCCGTTCAGCGCGCCGATGATGGCGGAGATCGCGACGGCCGGCACGACCATCAGGATCGAGTTGAGGAAGAACGGCCGCAGGCCCGTCGGCTGCACGCCGATCTGTGCGGTCGACCAGGCTTGCAGCCAGGGCTCGATCGTCCAGACCTTCGGCAGGTTCAGCATGCCGCCCTGGCGAATCTCCTCCAGCGGCTTCAGCGAATTGACCAGCATCACGTAGAGCGGCAGCAGATAATAGACCGCAAACAGGATGAGGGCGGCGTAGATCAGCGCACGGGTCAGCTTGTTGTGCGAGATGACGTTGTCGGGGTTTTGCGCGCTCATCGGCCTTTGCCTCCGCGGATTTCGGAATAGAGGTAGGGGATGATGATCGAGAAGATCATGACCAGCATGATGATGGCCGACGAGGCGCCGATGCCCATCTGGTTGCGGGTGAAGGTGTAGGAATACATGAAGGTCGCCGGCAGTTCGGTCGCCTGGCCGGGCCCACCGCCGGTGAGCGCCACCACAAGATCGTAAGCCTTGATGGCGAGGTGGGCGAGCACGACGAAGGCGGAGAGGAACACCGGGCGCATCAGCGGAATGATGATGCGGCGGTAGATCGTCGAGGTCGAGGCGCCGTCGATCTGGGCGGCCTTGATGATCTCGTTGTCGACGCCGCGCAGCCCCGCGAGGAACATCGCCATGACGAAGCCGGAGGATTGCCAGACTGCGGCGATGACAACGCAGTAGATCGCGTAGTTGCGGTCCTTGATCCAGCTGAAGGCGAAGCTTTCCCAGCCCCAGAGATGCATGGTGTTCTCAAGCCCGATGCCGGGGTCCAGGAACCACTTCCAGGCGGTGCCCGTCACGATGAAGGAGAGCGCCATCGGGTAGAGGTAGATCGGCCGCAGGATGCCTTCGGCGCGGATCTTCTGGTCGAGCAGGATGGCGAGCGCCAGGCCCAGCACCGAGCAGATGACGATATAGAGCGAGGCGAAGATCGCCAGGTTCGAGATCGCCCGCCACCAGTGCGGCAGCGCCCAGAGCTTGGAATAGTTGCTCAGTCCCACGAAATTGTAGGAGGGCAGCATCTTGCTGTCCGTCAGCGACAGGAAGCCCGTATAGGCGATGAAGCCGTAAACGAAGACGAGCACGATGAGGAAACTGGGTGCCAGCACGAGCTTCGGCAGAAGCTCCTGCAGCCGGCTTCGGCTATCCATGGTCGATACCACCGTTGAAATCGGGTTACAGGGCGGCTCGAGGCCCCCTCATCCGGCTCGCCGCCCTCCCTCCGTTGGAGAAGGCATTGCCGCGGCGTTCAGGTTCCCTCTCCCCGTCGGGGAGAGGGAGGGCAAGGAGCGAGCCCCTTACTTCGCGGCCTCGACGGCGGCCTTGAGTTCCGTCACGGCTTCCTCGGAGGAAAGCTCGCCGTTGAACTGTCGGGTCACGACGTCATAGATCGCGTTCTTGACCGAGGCCGGGTTGGCATGGCCATGCGCCATGGAACCGAACAGCGTGCCGTTGGTGTTGGCTTCCGCAAGGTCCTTGATCGCCTTCTTGCCGCAATCGTCGAAGGCTTCGTCCGAGACGTCGGTGCGGGCAGGCGCCGAGCCCTTGACCACGTTGAAGGCCGACTGGAAGGTCGGGTTCTCGATGGCCGAGGCCATGACGAGCTGAGCCGGAACCTTGTCTGCGGCAACCTTGAACATCGCGAATTGGTCGGAGTTGAAGGTGACGGAGCCCTGCGTGCCCGGGAAGCGCATGCAGACGAAATCCGAGCCCGGCTTCTTGCCGGCCTTGATGAATTCGCCCTTTGCCCAGTCGCCCATGAACTGCAGGCCGGCCTTGCCTTCGATGACCATGGCGGACGCGAGGTTCCAGTCACGGCCCGAGAAGTTGTCGTCCACGTAGGAGCGCAGCTTCGTCATGCGGTCGAAGGCTTCCTTCATCTGGGCGCCGCCCAGCGTGTCCGGATCCAGATCGATGAAGGCCTTCTTGTAGAAGTCGTTGCCGAAGGAGAGCACGACCGCGTCGAAGATCGTCGCGTCCTGCCACGGCTGGCCGCCATGGGCGACCGGCGTGATGCCCTGTTCCTTGAACTTGTCGAGGAGAGCGACGAGCTCGTCCCAGTTCGCCGGCTCCTTGCCGCCCGCCTTGTCGAGGGCCGCTTTGTTGATCCACATCCAGTTGGTGGAGTGGACGTTGACGGGGGCCGCGATCCAGTGGCCGTCATATTTGGAGAACTGCTGCAGGGCGGTCGGGATTACCTTGTCCCAGCCTTCCTTGGCAGCCACTTCGTCGAGATTGCCGAGTGCGCCTTCCTTGGCCCAGTCGAGAATGTCGAAGCCGAGCATCTGCACGGCGGTCGGCGCGTTGCCGGCCGTGACGCGGGCGCGCAGCACCGTCATGGCTTCCGTGCCGCCACCGCCGGCAACCGGCATGTCGGTCCAGGAAATGCCCTTGGATTCGAGGTCCTTCTTGAGAACGTCGAGAGCGGCTGCTTCACCGCCCGACGTCCACCAGTGCAGAACTTCCACGTTTTCAGCGGCGCGAGCGGCCGTGCCGCCCAGGCCCATCAGCACCGCAATCGCTGCAGTGGTCGTCAGAAACTTGCGCATCGTATTCCTCCCGTTTGCAAGTTCGAGGGCGAGAGCCTCCTCCCGCCGATATGACCGAGGCCTTTGTGGGCGTCGGAATCCAGTCCATGGCTCAAAGTGCCATACCAATTTAAAACGTTGTAAATTTGCGGAGTCAAGCCGTGCGCAACTGCGCGGGTGGCAGTCTTCAAGATTCCCGTAAATTGGGGTGATTTAGTCCATTTCAGCAAGCCGTGGCGCTTTGTGCGATGCACTGAAAACGTTTTAAATTCTGTGCGGCGCAAGATTGCCGAAGGGCGGGGCGCTCGATATGGTGCCGGAAATCGACGTTCCCCATCCGAAGAAGCCTGCCCGTGTCCCGCATCGAAAAGCCCGCCGACAGTGAAACCGCCCGCAACCCGCTTCGAGCTGGCAAGCCGACGCTGAAGACGATCGCGGAACTGACGGGGTTTGCGATCACCACGGTGTCGCGCGCGCTCGGCAATGCGCCGCAGATTTCCGAGACCACAAGGCGCCGCGTGCACGAGGTGGCAGCCGAGATCGGCTACCTGCCGGATCGCGCCGCCCAGCGTCTCAAGACCGGCCGTACCAACGTCATTTCCGTGCTGCTCGATCCGCATGAGGAAATTCTGGGCTTCGGCACGTCCATCATGCATGGCCTGGCACGCGCGCTTCAGGCGACGCCCTACCATCTCATCGTCACGCCGAATTTCCTCGACGGCAGCAATGTCGATGCGGTCAACTACATCATCCGCAACGGCATGGCCGACGGCCTGATTTTTTCGCGCACCGAGCCGTTCGATCCGCGTGTGCGGCTCCTGCTGGAAAACGGCTTTCCCTTCGTCACGCACGGCCGTACGGAGTTCTCCACCCCGCATGCCTTCGTCGACTACGACAACTTCGCCTTCGCCTACGAGGCCACCAAGCGGCTGATCGTCAAGGGCCGGCGCAAGGTCACGATCATCCTGCCGCCCAAGCGGCTGACCTTCTGCCAACACATGCTGCACGGCTTCATGACCGCCGTGCGCGAAGCCGGTGTCGCCTACGAAATCCCCGACACGCTCGACCTCGACAGCCCCGCCGACATGATCCGCGACTATGTGCGCCGCCGCAGCGGCGAGCCCGATGCGCCCGATGGGTTCACCTGTCCCGGCGAGGTCTCCGCGCTCGCGACCATTACCGGCATGAGCGACAACGGTCTTTCGCTCGGCGTGGAATACGATATCGTCGCCAAGCAGACGTCGCGGCTGCTCAGCCAGATCCAGCCGAAGGTGGAGACCATCTACGAGGACCTGACGACCGCTGGCGAGGCGTTGGGCCAGCTGCTCTTGAAACGCATCGCGGGTGATCCCGTCGAGGGGCTTGCGATCCTCCAGAGCCCGCAGTTCAGCTTCCCGACGCCCTGAGCGGGCGGCGAAGCCGGTCCCATCCATGGTTGCCGAGAAGGGTCTTGTCATCGCGGCATCCACCAGCCGGTGCGGGCGCCGATATGCATGTTGAGCGTCTTGGTCTCGGTATAGTCCTCCACCGCATGGCGGCCGAGCTCGCGGCCGAGGCCGGACTGGCGGTAGCCGCCGAAGGGCAGCTCCGAGGCACCGTCCATGAAGGTGTTCATCCAGACCGTGCCGGCGCGCACCTTGCGGCCGACCGTCAGGCAGGTATCGAAATCGCGGCTCCAGACGCCGGCCGACAGGCCGTAGTCGATGGCATTCGCAATGCGGATCGCCTCCTTGGTCGTCTCGAAGGTCAGCACCGAAAGAACCGGGCCGAAGACCTCTTCGCGGGCGACCGCCATGTCGGGCTCCACGCCCGAGAGGATGGTCGGGACCATGAACTGGCCCAGCCCGAGATCGAGGGCCCCGCCGCCGAGCGTCACCGAAGCGCCGGCCTTCACCGCGCCCTCGACATAGTCGCCGATCTTTTCCAGATGCTGCGGCGTGATGATCGCGCCGACCTGCGTCGTCGGATCGAGGGGATCGCCGACCTTGACCTTCTTCGCCAGCTCGGCGATGCGGGCCGTCACCTCCTCGGCAATCGATGTGTGCAGGATCAGCCGCGAGCCGGCATTGCAGCACTCGCCGGCATTGAAATAGGCGCCGAACACGGCGGCGTCGACGAAGGCGTCGAGATCGGCATCGGGGAAAACGATCTGCGGGTTCTTCCCGCCGAGTTCCAGCGACACTTTTTTCAGCGTCTGTGCGGCGTTGACCATAGTCAGCTTGCCGACACCCGTAGAGCCGGTAAACGAGATCATGTCGACATCGGGATCCGTCGTCATCGGGGCGCCGACCTCAGGGCCGGTGCCGGTGACGATGTTGACGACACCTGCGGGCACGCCGGCCTCGATGAGGATTTCGCCGAGCACGAGCGTCGAGCCGGAGGTCATTTCCGACGGCTTGACGACGGTGGTGCAGCCGGCGGCGAGCGCGAAGGGCAGCTTCTGGCTGACGATCAGGAAGGGGAAGTTCCACGGCGTGATGATCGAGACGACGCCGATCGCCTCGCGCAGCACGACGCCGAGCGTGCCGTCGCCGAGTGTGTTGTAGCTTTCGCCATGCAGGTCGCGCGCAAGCGCCGCGGCATAGCGCCAGATATCGACGGCGCCGCCCAGTTCGCCCTTGGCCTGGCTGATCGGCTTGCCGCTTTCGATACAGTCGAGGAAGGCGAGTTCATCGGCGCGTGCGGCGATGAGGTCGGCGGCCTTGAGCAGGATGTTGGAGCGCTCGGCACCCGTCATGCGCGGCCACGGGCCGTTGTCGAAGGCTTTTCGCGCGGCGGCGATGGCACGTTCGGCATCGGCCTTGTTGCCGGCCGGATAGCGGCTGACGACTACGCTGTGGCCGGGCGCGATGCGCTCGATCATGCCGTCGCCTTCCGTCCAGACACCATCGATCATCATGCGGAAATCGCGTGCCTTGAAGTTGTCGAGCGCCTTGGGTTTCACATGCGCGGTCATGACCAGTCTCCCTTGAACTCTGCGGGGCGTTTTCCGGTGAAGGCGGCGACGCCTTCCTTCAGGTCCCCGGTCTTGGCGACGAGGATCGAGCCCAGGGCCTCCACCGCCGCACCATTGTCTTCGCCGTTCGCCACCGCGATCATCAGTTTGGATACTTCCGTCGCCGCAGGCCCGCGGGCCGCGATGCGCGCGGCATAGGTCTTTGCAGCCTCGACGGCCGTTCCCGTTTCGACAACCTGATCGACGATGCCGAGCGTCTGCGCCTCCACGGCGGTCAACACCTCGCCGCCGATGAGCATGCGGCGCACGGCCTGCGCGCCAAAACGCTTGACCAGCCGCTGCGTACCGGACCAACCGGGCACCATGCCGAGGCCGGCTTCCGGCAGGCCGATCTTCACCTGCGTTTCGGCGATGCGAATGTCGGCGGCAGCCGCCAGTTCCAGCCCGCCACCGAGCGCGTGGCCGTTGACGGCGGCGATCAGCGGCATGCGCAGCGTCGCCAGCCGTTCGAAGACCCGATGGCCGAAGCGCACCCAGGCATGGCCGAACTCATTGGCCTCCATGCCGGCCCAGGCCCGGATATCGCCGCCCGCGGAAAAGGCCTTGCCCTCGCCGGTCAGGATTGCGACGCGCACGCCGGCATTGGCTTCCACGTCGTCGCAGGCGGCGGAAAGCTCCTTCAGCATGTCGATATCGAAGGCGTTCGCCTTTTCCGGCCGCGCGACGGTGATCGTCGCGACAACGTCTTTGACGGAGATGTGGATGCGCGGCTCAGCCATGGTTGGCTCCCAGCGTTCGCGATGCCTTCTGCGGCAGCGTCAGGCCGATGGGCGCATCGGTGAAGAGGGCGGCGTCCATCACCTTCAGATCCGGCGAAACGATGAGATCGAATTCCGACTGGTCGAGGATATGCGCCTGGAGATCGACGCCCGGCGCGATTTCGGTGAGCACGATGCCTTCAGGCGTCAGCTTCAGCACGCAGCGTTCGGTGACATAGGTGATGTCCTGGCCCTGCGCCACGCCGCGCGGACCGGAGAAGGTGACGTGCTCGACTTCATTGACCAGCTTCTTCAGCTTGCCTTCCTTCTCGATCACCAGCTTGCCGCCCTCGACGGCGAGCTTGGCGCCTGCATTGAACATGCCGGAGAACACAATCTTCTTGGCGCGTGCCGTGATATCGACGAAGCCGCCGCAGCCCGCCGTCACATGCGGCCGGAAGGAGAGTTTCGAGACATTGACCGAACCATCCTTGCCGATCTCCAGGAACGAGAGCAGCGAGGCATCGAAGCCGGCGCCCTGGAAATAGGTGAACTGGTAGGGCGAAGGCATGAAGGCATCGGCATTGGAGGCGCAGCCGAAGGCGAAGTCGAGCAGCGGCACGCCGCCGACGGCACCCTGTTCGATCACCCAGGTGACGGCGCCATGCAGGCCTTCTTCCATCAGGATGCGTGGGACGTTGGCGGAAATGCCGAAGCCGAGATTGACGGCGCTGCCGGCTTCCAGCTCCTGCGCGACGCGGCGGGCGATGACCTTCTGGATGTTGAACTCCGGCACGCGGAATGAGTCGAGGGGCCGAAAGATTTCGCCGGAAATGGCGGGATCGTAAAGCGTCTGCGTCGTCTGCTTCTGCTCCGGATCGACCACGATGTAATCGACCAGCACGCCCGGCACGCGCACGTCATGCGGCTTCAGCGAGCCTTCCTTGGTGATGCGCTTGACCTGTGCGATGACGATGCCGCCATTGTTGCGGGCGGCGAGCGCCTGGTCGAGACCACCGAGATACGCACCCTCATGCTCGTAGGTCAGGTTGCCGCGTTCATCGGCCGTCGTGGCGCGGATGATCGCCACCTGCGGCGCGATCGCCTTGAAATAGAGCCACTCCTCACCGGCGAAGGTGATTTTTTCGACCACGGGTTCCTGGGTGGCGGCGGCATTCATCGCACAGCCTTCCCGGCGCGGATCGACGAAGGTTTCGAGGCCGACCTTGGTGATGACGCCGGGGCGCTTGGCGGCGGCCTCGCGGTGCATGTCGAACAGGATGCCCGAGGGGATGTTGTAGGCGGGGATCTCGTTGCCAGTGATCATCTGCCAGATCAGTGGCGGTTCGGAGGAGGAGGGGCCGGACGGGTAGGAGCCGCCGATGATCTTCTTCAGAAGCCCCTTCTTCGCGATGTAGTCGACCCCCTTGATGCCGCTCATGTCGCCGGCGGCGATCGGGTGCAGAGTCGTCAGGTTCTGCGGATGGCCCGTTTCGTCGAAACGCTGGCCGATGGCTTTCAGCGTCAGGTCCGGGCAGCCGAGGCCGGAGGACGAGGAAACCGAAACGACGGCTCCGTCCGGAATGAGGTCTGCGGCCTGGCGTGGGGTGATATGCTTGCTCATGGTCTTTTCCGAATAGTCCTCAAAGGCCCGGTGCGATCTTGACCGTGCCGCCGGTGCGCGCGGCTTCCACCACGGCTAGGCCCGATGCCAGCGACCAGACGCCATCCTCGCCCGTCGCGGACGGCTTTCCCTTGCCGGCAACGGCGGCGTGGAAGGCGGCAAGTGCGGTCTCGTAGAGATTGCGGGGGTCGAGCGGCAAGTCCTGTTCGCCGCCCGCATCGCGCAGCGTCACCGTGCCGATGGCGCGCTGCGTCATGACGTTGCGGCCGATCAGCGAACCCTCGGTGCCGTGGACTTCAAGCCCGGTTTCGGCGAATTTCGTGGTGAAGCCGTCATGGAACTGGGCAATGACGCCGTTTTCGAAGCGCAGCACGCCCATCACGGCATCCTCCAGCCCGGCCTTGCCCATGCCGCCGGCCTGGGAGAAGGCGATGGCCTCGACCGGGTCGCTGTCCAGCACGAAGCGCAGCGTATCGGCATCGTGAACGGTGATGTCGAGGATCACGCCGCCGCCAGCCTCCGGCTTGTCGAGGCGCCAGCCTTGCAGATGCGGCGGCAGATAGACGGCATGGAAGACGCGGGCCGACAGCGGCGTGCCGATACGGCCAGCCTTGATGGCCTCGCGCATCGCGCGGTGCGTCGCGGCATTGCGCAGGTGATGGTTGGTCGCCATGACGACGCCGGCATCCTTGGCGGCCTGTACCATGGCGCGGGCATCGGCAAGCGACATGGCGAGCGGCTTTTCGCACAGGATGTGTTTGCCGGCCTTGGCGGCGGCAAGCGCCTGGTCGCGATGCAGTTCGTTCGTCGTGGAAATGTAAACAGCGTCGATATCAGGATCGTTGACGAGCTCTTCGAGCGTCGTCACCGATTTGGCGATGCCCTGCGCGTCGGCATAGGCCTTGCCGCGCTCGGCGCTGGTGCTCATCACGGACACGATCTCGCCGCCCGTTGCGCGGATGGCGCCGATCACCCATTCCCTGGCGATCGTGCTCGCGCCGATCAAACCCCATTTCGTCATGCCGACATCCTCCGCGTCTTTTCTCCGGCGCCGCAGCTCTGGCGCACGACGAGGCGCACCGAACCGACGATCGCCTCGGGCTCCACCCGACCCGCATTGATTTGTTTCAAAAGCAGCTGTGCCGCGCGCCGGCCCATGCCCTGCGGATCGACGGAGACCGTCGTCAGCGCCGGCACGGCGGTCTCGGCCTCGATCACATCGTCGAAGCCGACCACGCCGAAATCGCGGCCCGGTTCCTTGCCGGCGGCCCGAAGGCCGTCGCAGACCCCAAAGGCGGCCGCGTCGTTGAAGCAGAGGGCGGCCGTCGGCGCATCTTGCAGCGAAAGGGCACGCTCGATTGCCGCTACGCCGCCGGCGCGTGAGGCCGTCGAGCTGATGACCAGCGTATCGGGGGCCGCGAGGCCGGCTTCCGCCAGCGCATCGCGCCAGCCTTGCACGCGTTCGGTGAAGACGGTCGTGTTGGCGATGCCGCCGAGGAAGGCGATGCGGCTGTGGCCAAGCGAAACGAGATGCCGGACGGCATCCTTCGCGCCGGCATAGTTGTCGGAAAACAGTGAGGAGACCTTTGCGCCGACCACGTTGCGCACCACCGCGACGACCGGGATGCCGCTGGCGACCAGCGGCTTCAGGTCGACGGCCTCCGTGCCACGGGCGGGCGAGATGATGAGGCCGGCAATGCCATGCTCGCGCATGGAGGCGATGACCTCGCGCTGGCGATCGACGCTTTCGGCGGAGTTTGACAGAAACTGCACATAGCCCGCCGACTGCATGACCATGTCCATGCCGACCGCGAGCTCCGCGAAGAACGAGTTGGTGAGATCGTTGACGATGATGCCGATGATCTTCGACGACGCCGATTGGCGCAGGTTCGCCGCCCCGCGATTATAGACATAGCCGAGCTCGCGGATGACGGCGTTGACCTTGGCGCGCGTCGCTTCGTTGACGAGGGGGCTTGCCTGCAGGACGAGCGACACGGTCGATTTCGACACGCCGGCGGCGCGCGCAATATCGACGACAGTCACCCGGCCCTTGTTCACCATCGTCCTCCCTGTGCGGGCCTCGTTCCCCGCTTGTTGGCGTTAATTAATTGGATCGTTCCAAATTTGTCAAGCGGTGAATTGTAACCGCTTGCGAGCAGTCGATGCGTCAGGCTTACACGGTGTCGCCTCGGCGTTCAAAGGTGGCGAGGGCGCCGACGTCATTGTCAAATTCGCTGGTAATCAGGGTTTTATGTCGTTCTTCTTGAACGCGGATCGGAAGTGATGAAGCCGTTTTCAGTGTCCCGACTGCAAGATGTCCCTAGCCTCGTTCTCCGCAATTCCGGAAAATCCTGCTTGAAATTTGGAACGATCTAAATTATTGCCCTGAAAACTCTTGGGAGGATTCTATGCCGATCAGCCTTTCCCTGCCGCGTGCCGATGGTGGCGTCGAAGCCTATTCTCTCGTGGGTACGCCCACGGCGCGACCTGCCTCCGCGCCTGTATTCAACCGCATCGCCTATGCTGCGGCCCATGTCGTTTCGGACCCGCGCCGCGACACGCGGCCGTGGGAGGCGCCGGCGGTGGACTGGGACGCCACCCTGGCGTTCCGGCATCATCTCTGGTCGCTGGGCTTCCGCATTGCCGAAGCGATGGATACGGCGCAGCGCGGCATGGGGCTCGACTGGGCCGGCGCGCAGGAATTGATCCGCCGCTCGCTTGCCGATGCCAAGACGGTGCCGGGCGCGGACCTTGCCTGCGGCGCCGGCACGGACCATCTCAACCCAGCCGATGCCCGGTCGCTCGATGATGTCATCCGCGCCTACGAGGAGCAGATCGGCTTCGTCGAAAAGCATGGCGGCAGGGCGATCATGATGGCGAGCCGGGCGCTTGCCCGTCTTGCCAAATCGCCCGACGACTATCGCAAGGTCTATGGCCGCATCCTCGGTCAGGCGAAGGACAAGGTCGTGCTGCACTGGCTGGGCGACATGTTCGATCCACAGCTCCGCGGCTACTGGGGCTCGGAAAACTTCGAACCGGCGCTCGATGCCGTGCTTTCCATCATCGAGGAGAACCGTTCGAAGGTCGAGGGCATCAAGATTTCGCTGCTCGACAATGCCTGTGAAGTCGCGCTTCGCGACCGGTTGCCGGAAGATGTGCTGTGCTTCACCGGCGACGATTTCAACTATGCCGAACTCATTGAAGGCGACGGCCGCAAATACAGCCACGCCTTGCTCGGCATTTTCGACGCCGTCGCACCGCAGGCTTCGAAGGCGCTTGCCTCGCTTGCCGCCGGAGATGTCGATACGTTCCGCGCGGTCATCGAGCCGACCGTGCCGCTGTCGCGCAAGATTTTCGAAGCGCCGACGCAGTATTACAAGGCCGGTGTCGTGTTCCTCGCCTGGCTGAACGGTCATCAGGATCACTTCACCATGCCGGCGGGCATGCAGTCGGCGCGCGGCGTCACGCATTATGCCGATGTCTTCCGCCTCGCGGATCAGGCCAATGTGCTCGACAGGCCGGAGCTTGCCGCCGAGCGTATGAGAAGCCTGATGACGGTGCTTGGTGTCGCCTGAGATTTGCTGTGGATGACCGGCGCTTCGGCCGGTCGTTTCGCGCATCTGGCGTTAAGCTCCGCTCCTGAAACAGAGGGAGCAGGGCGATGGCTGCGACGGACGTAAAGATTGGCGAAAGCTGGAAGGGGCCGCTGGCCCACGAATTTTCCAGCCCCTATATGGCCGATCTGAAGGCCTTCCTGCTGGAGCAGAAGCAGGAGGGCCGCCGCATCTTCCCGAAGGGGGCGGAGTATTTTCGCGCGCTCGACCTCACGCCGCTCGACGAGGTGCGCGTCGTCATTCTCGGACAGGATCCCTATCACGGCGAGGGGCAGGCGCATGGCCTGTGCTTTTCGGTGCAACCCGGCGTGCGCATTCCGCCGTCGCTCGTCAATATCTACAAGGAGATGCAGGACGATCTCGGTATCCCGCCCGCGCGCCACGGCTTTCTGGAGCATTGGGCGAAGCAGGGCGTGTTGCTGCTGAACAGCGTGCTGACCGTCGAGATGGGCCGCGCCGCGTCTCACCAGGGCAAGGGCTGGGAGCGGTTCACGGACGCCGTCATCCGCGCGGTCAACGAGCAGGAAAAGCCCGTCGTCTTCATCCTCTGGGGATCCTACGCGCAGAAGAAGGCTGCCTTCGTCGACAGCAAGCGCCATCTCGTGCTGCGCTCGCCGCATCCTTCTCCTCTGTCTGCACATAACGGCTTCTTCGGCACGAAACCGTTTTCGAAAGCGAATGCCTTCCTCGAGAAACACGGACGCAAGCCGATCGACTGGCAATTGCCCGGTATGGCGCAATGATCAGGGATGAGGCGGCCGGTGAGGGGCACCGGCCGGCTTGGATTTAGCGGACGAGCGTTTCGTCGAGCAGCGCCATGACCTTTTCCGCATCGATGCCGATGCAGGCGTGCTGGCTGGGCAGATCGTCCCAGTTTCCCGGCGGGAAGCTGCGGGCGTCGGGCTTCTGGATCGTCTGGCCATCGGCGATGCCGCCGGCCACGACGCGGATCGCACCGCTGCGGGTGGCGAAGAGCTCGGGGGCGACGAGATAGATGCAGGCGCAGCTGTCATGCACCACCATGCCCTCGTCCTTCACGTGCTGGCCGTAGAAGTCGATATAGAACTGCGACATGTCGGAGAGCAGCTTCAGATGCGTGCTGTTCCGCGCGGTGAGTTCGGCCAGGCGCCGGCGCGTCATCACGGTCTTCATCGTCACGTCGAGGCCGACGACGACGACCTTCCATGGTGCGGTCATCACGGCGTCGGCGGCTTCCGGATCGCCATGGATATTGGCTTCGGCGGCCGGTGTGATGTTGCCGGGCACGTCGAAGGCGCCGCCCATGATGATGACCTGCTTGACGAGGCCGGCAATCTCGGGGTCCTCCTTCAACGCATAGGCGAGGTTCGACATGCGGCCGACGGCGATCAGCGTGACTTCGCCGGGATTGGCGCGCACGGTCTCGATGATGAAGCGTGGTGCGGCGCGCGGATCGACCGCCAGGTCGATCGTCTCTGGCACGTTGATGTTACCTAGTCCGTCATGGCCGTGGATCATCACCGGCCAGTCGACCGGGTTGCGCATGGGATTGTAGGTCTTGCCCTCACCCTTGGCGACCGGCGCCGGGATGCCCCATTCGCGCTTCAGGAACAGCGCGTTGCGCGTCGTGGTCTCGATCGAGGCATTGCCGAAGACGGTAGTGATGCCGATGAGGTCGATGTCGGGGTGATTGTGCAGGAACAGCAGCGCCATGGCGTCGTCGACGCCGGGATCCGTATCAAAGATGACCTTATGCATGGTGGTACCTTTCTTGTTGTTTTGAGCGTTGATCGCGCGCCTACTGGAAGCGGGTGATGGAGAAGGGGGCAAGCGCGCTTTCGCCCTCGCCGGCCAGCAGGCGGGCGACATGGCGGCCGGTCGTTGCCGAGAGCGTCAGGCCGAGATGACCGTGGCCGAAGGCAAAGGCGATGCGTGGATCACGCGGATGCAGGCTGATGACGGGGATCGAATCCGGCGTCGAGGGCCGGCGGCCCATCCATTCCGTTCCGCCGTCCTCCTGAAGGTCCGGCACGTAACGGCGCATCTTTCGGCGCATGGCGGCGGCGCGCTTGTAATTGGCGGGGGCTTCCGGCGAGGCAAGCTCGACTGCACCGCCGATGCGCAACGCGTTTTCGAAGGGCGTCGCGACGAAGCCGTGCTCAGAGAAGAACACCGGCATTTCCAGCGTGGTCGATGGGTTCATGAAGGTGGTGTTGTAGCCGCGCTCGGTTTCGAGCAGCACCTTCAGGCCGAGATCGGCCACGAAGCGGCGCGACCAGATGCCGGAGGTGATCGCCAGCCTGTCGAAGGTGAACTCGCGGCCGCCTTCGGTGCGTACGAGGACGCCGCTCTCAGCCTGCGCGACCGAGGAGACCGTGGCATCGACGAGGGCTGCGCGCTCGCGAAGCGCTGCCTGCAGGCGGCGCAGGAAGGTCAGCGGATATTCGAACGTCTTGTGGCCGTCGTTGAAGACGGCACCGGCAAAGGCGCCCTGCAAAGCCGGCACGCGGCGGCGGGCTTCCTCCACATCGAGCTTTTCGACATTGCAGCCGATCAGCTTGGCGTTCTCAGTCTCATGCGCAAAAACCTTGTCGCGGGCGGCGGCGCTGTCAAAGACCGTCATTGCGCCGGTGTCGCGGATATGGCCGGAAATGCCGACGAACCCACCGAGGCGCAGATGGTCGGCCTCGGCGGTCTTCATGAGATAGAGCAGGGCGGCACGGCTGGCGGCGACCTTGCCCGCGCGGGCCGAGAGCAGCAGCCGGATGAGCCAGGGCGTCAGCGCGGGCAGATCCTGCCATCGCAGCGTCAAAGGCCCGAGTGGATCGAGCAGCCATTTCGGCACGGAGAGCAGCATGTCCGGCCGCGCGATCGGGTCGATCTCCGGCGTTGCGAGAATGCCGGCATTGCCGACGGAAGCCGGCAGGCCACCGGCATCCCGCTCGAGGATGGTGACGGCGTGGCCCTGTTCGAGCAAATGCAGCGCTGAGGCGCAGCCGATAAGCCCGCCGCCGACGATACCGATATGCGCCATGGTGTCCCGTATGCGTTGGTCTTCTGGTCTTTTGCCGCCGAATGCGATGGACCGGCGGGCGATTGCGGCGGACGATAGACGGAAAAGGCAAAGCTGTCGACCGGCGCTGACCTATCCTGCGTCGCTGGCCATGTGCCATGGGGAACAGCCGGCAATGCCGGGATATGCGATCTTTCTTCTCACGGAACGGATAGTCCGGTTCCCCTTAAAGAGGAGAGAAACCCATGAAAAAATCGATCGTAACCATCCTTGCCATCGCAACCCTCGCATCGTCCTTCGCCGGCGTCGCCATGGCCCAGAGCCGTGGTGACAATGGTGGTGGCCGTGGCGGTCACGGTGGTCGCGGCGGCAGTGACGGCGCGGAATACCTGCGTGTAATCACCCATCGCCCGCGCTATGAAGTCGTCAAGGTCAAGGGTGACGTCTTCTGCATGGTGGAAAAGGTCCGCCGCTACGACGCCTACGGCAATCGCTACTTCGAGCACGTCCGCAAGTGCGAAAATCGCGTCGTCGACGTCTATTGATCCGACGCCTCTGACGACATCGTCGCCCGTTGCCCGGCCTGCGTGCCGGGCTTCCGGTTTTCAAGCATCTGCCGCACGAAGGCGAAGACGAAGAGGATGGTCATCAGGAGCACGATGGTGGGCGCCGGCGCGCTGTCGATGATGAAGCTCAGCCAGATGCCGAAGAACGAGGCGCCGACCGCGACGCCGACAGCGACGAGCAGCATGCTCGGAAAACGCCGGGTGAGGAGGGCGGCTATGGCTCCGGGTGCAACCAGCATGGCGATGGCGAGGATGATGCCGACCGCCTTCAGGGCACCGACGACGACCAGCGAGAGCACGGCGAGCAGGCCGTAATGCAGGAGCTTCACCGGCAGGCCGATGGCGGAGGCGTGCTGGCGGTCGAAGGCATGCACCAGCAGGTCCTTGCGGAAGAGCAGGATGAAGCCGGTCGAGGCGATGGCGATCACGCCGGTTTCTATGAGATCGGATGGGGCGATGCCGAGCATGTCGCCGAAGAGGATATGGTCGAGATGGATATCCGGCTGGATCTTGACGTAAAGCACGAGGCCGAGCGCGAACATGCCGGAAAAGACGATGCCGAGGACGGTATCCTCCTTCACGCGGCTGTTGTCCTTGAGGTAGCCGGCGGCGAGCGCGCAGGTGAGGCCGGCGACGAAGGCGCCTGCGGCAAAGGGCAGGCCGACGACATAGGCGATGACGACGCCCGGCAGCACGGCATGCGAGACCGCATCGCCCATCAGCGACCAGCCCTTCAGCACGAGATAGCAGGAGAGCAGCGCCATCGGCACCGCGATGATCAGCGTCACCAGGAAGGCGTTCTGCATGAAGGCGAGCTGGAAGGGCAGGAGGGCGAGTTCGAGCGTCTCGTTCATGGCTGGATGCCTTGCGCGGTTTCAAGCGCCAGTCGGCTGCGGCGGCGGGCGGCCAGCAGGCCGTGTTTCGGCGCGAAGAGGAAGGCGAGGAGGAAGATCGCCGTCTGCAGCACGACGATGATGCCGCCCGTCGCGCCGTCGAGGAAATAGGAGGCGTAGGCGCCGACGAAGCTGGTGCCGGCCCCCAGCGTTGCGGCAATCACCACTAGGCGCTGGAAGCGGTCGGTCAGGAGATAGGCCGTCGCGCCCGGCGTTACCACCATGGCGACGACGAGGAAGGCGCCGACCGTCTGCATGGCCGCGACTGTTGAGGCGCTGAGCAGCGTGAAGAACAGGATCTTCAGGCCCGTCGGATTGAGGCCAATGGAGCGGGCATGGCTCTCGTCGAAGAAGGTGACCATCAGGTCCTTCCACTTGAGCAGCAGGATGACCAGCGTCACCACGCCGATGATGGCGAGCTGGAGCGTATCCTCCGGCGTGATCGCCAGGATATTGCCGAGAACGATGGTCTGGATGTTCACCGGCGTCGGCGAGAGCGACACCATGAAGAGGCCGAGGCCAAAGAAGGAGGAGAAGATCATGCCGATGATCGCGTCTTCCTTGAGCCGCGTCTGGCGGTTGAGAAAGAGCATGGCGGCGGCGGCAAGCCCACCCGAGAGGAAGGCGCCGGCGGCAAACGGCAGGCCCAGCATATAGGCGCCGGCCACGCCCGGCACGATGGAATGCGAGAGCGCATCGCCGATCAGCGACCAGCCCTTCAGCATCAGATAGGCCGAGAGGAAGCCGCAGATGCAGCCGACCAGCGCGCTCACCCACATGGCGTTGACCATGTAGCCGTAGCCGAAGGGTTCGAGAAGCGCGTCGATCACGGCGTCTTCTCCTCGCTGTAGATGACGAAGGGGCGCTCGTCGTCGGTGATGACCTTGACGGAACGCTTGTCCTCGTCGTCGTGCAGATCATGTCCGCCGAGGATGAAGTGGCGCAGCACGCCGCCGAAGGCGCGTTCCAGATTGGCCTCGGTGAAGGTTTCCGCCGTCGGGCCTGAAGCGATGACGGTGCCCTTCACGAAGACCGTGCGGTCGCAGAAATCCGGCACGCTGCCGAGGTTGTGGGTGGAGACGAGCATGACGCGGCCCTCGTCGCGCAGCTTGCCAAGCAGCTCGATGATCTGCTCCTCGGTGTTGACATCGACCCCGGTAAAGGGCTCGTCGAGCAGGATGACCTGGCCCTCCTGCGCGAGCGCGCGGGCGAGGAAGACGCGCTTGCGCTGGCCGCCGGAGAGCTCGCCGATCTGGCGCTTGCGGAAGGCCGCCATGTTGACGCGCGCCAGCGCCTCCTCGACCATGTCATGGTCGCGTTTGCTCGGGATGCGCAGCCAGTTCATGTGGCCGTAGCGGCCCATCATGACGACATCCTCGACCAGCACCGGGAAGGTCCAGTCGACTTCTTCCGCCTGCGGCACATAGGCGACGAGATTTTTCTTCAGCGCCTCACGCACGGTGAGGCCGAGGATCGTCACCTTGCCGGCGGCAATCGGCACGAAGCCCATGATCGCCTTGAACAGCGTGGATTTGCCCGCACCGTTGACGCCGACGAGGGCGGTGATCGTGCCCTTCGGCACCGAGAAGCTGGCATGGGTCAGAGCGGTATGGCCGTTGCGGTAGGTGACGGTCACATCCTCGGCGACGATGCCGTCGACCTTCTTCGTTTTGCTGCCCATCATCATTGCGAAAGACCTTTCACGATGGTCTCGGAGGTGACGCGCAAGAGGTCGAGATAGGTCGGCACGGGTCCGTCAGCCTCGCTTAAGGAGTCGACATAGAGCACGCCGCCATAGGCAGCACCCGTTTCGGCGGCGACCTGCTTGGCGGGGTCCGCCGAGACGGTGCTTTCGGAGAAGACGACGTGGATATTGTGCTCGCGCACCGCGTCGATCACGGCCTTGACCTGCTTGGGGGTGCCCTGCTGATCGGCGTTGATTGGCCAGAGGAAAAGTTCCTTCAGGCCGAAATCGCGGGTCAGATAGGAGAAGGCGCCTTCGCTGGTGACGAGCCAGCGCTTTTCCGCCGGCAGCGCGCCGATCTTCGCCTTCATCTCCTCGCCGAGCGCCTTGATCTTGTCGCTATAGGCCTTGGCATTGGCGTCATAGGTCGCGGCATTGGCGGGATCGAGTGCGCCGAGCGCCTTGCGGATGTTCTCGACATAGATGAGCGCATTGTCCGGCGACATCCAGGCATGCGGGTTCGGCTTGCCCTGGTAGGGGCCTTCCACGATGCTCATCGGCTGGATGCCGTCGCTGACCGTGACGTTTGGTACATCGCCGAGGTTGCGCAAGAATTTCTGGAACCAGAGCTCGAGATTGAGGCCGTTCCACAGGACGAGTTTGGCATCCTGCGCCTTCAGGATATCGCGCGGCGTCGGCTGGTAGTTGTGGATCTCGGCGCCCGGCTTCGTGATCGATTCCACCGTTGCCGCATCGCCTGCCACATTCGCCGCGATATCGGCGATGATGGTGAAGGTCGTGACCACCTTGGGCTTTTCCTGCGCGAGCGCGGGGGTGGTCATCAAGAGGGGCAGGCTGGCAAGAAAGGCATTGAAGGATCGGCGGAGCATCGGATGTCCTGATCTGCTTTTGCGAATGAGTTGCATTAAACTATAGGGGGCTTTTGCAGCCTGTCAACGCAATTGCAAATCATTCGCAAAAACCGTCCCGAAATCGGACGCGGTCGTTTAAAACTTCCGAAACGCCATGGCTGTACGGTGTGCAAAGTTCGCGCGCTCTCGGCGCGTTCGTGTTCCTGCGTTTTAAGAGAAGTTGCCGCCCGTGAAGCTGCTCCCGACGTCCTTTCGCCTGTCCCGCAAGCTTCTGATCATCGTTGCCGGTGTCATGGTGCTGACCGGCGCCTCGGGTGCCGCCGCCATCATCGTCGGGCGCGAGGCGCTGCTCGGGCCGCCAGCCGAGCAGATTTCCGGTGCGGCCTGCACCCTCGTCACCACCGTGCGGCTGGATCGCAACGGCCAGCAATGGCTGCGCAAATATGTGCGTTCGGAGGCCAAGGAGGCAGACGTGCGCATCAAGACGGCGCTGCGTGTCGCCGGGGCCGTCTCCAATCATGAGGAGGCCGATCTCTACCAGATCATCCTGCTCGATGCCGCCGGCCCGCAAAACCGTGCCGACATGCGCGGCCGCGCTATCGGCGCCGAGGTGCTGTTTGCCCGCAATCCCTCCGCCATTCCCGGCATGACGGCGCCCTTCGTCGCCCGTTATACGGACGGCAAGCCCGCCGAGAACGGCGAATTCTACGGCGCGCGCAAGGAACTCTCGCTGGACGAGATCAAGACCATAGTGACCGCAATGGAAGAGCGTGAGGACTGCGTCGATCCCAACGCCGTTGCGGAAGAAGGCGGCCATGGGGAAAGTGCCGGCCATGGCGAAGCCAAAGCCGAGGGTGGGCATGGCGAAGCTGCGGAAGGTGGCCACGAGGCGCCGGCCGAAGGCGGCGAACACGCCGAAGCGGCTGAAGAAGGTTCGCACGAGGTCGCTTCGAGTGAGCACTGACGCCTGAGCTTGGACCGTCGCGCCTCTGCGCGGCGAATGCCCATTTCAAAATCCCGCCCTAAAATAAAAATGCCGCCACCTCGTTTCACCGAAGTGGCGGCAACAATGTCTGCGTGTCTTGCCGACCTCAGTCGGCCTTTGCCCGGCGGGCCGGGAAGAGGATAACGTCGCGGATCGACGGGGCATTGGTGAGCAGCATGATCAGACGGTCGACGCCGATGCCGAGACCGCCGGCCGGCGGCATGCCCTGGTCGATGGCGTCCAGGAACTCATCGTCGAGCTGCTTGGACTTTTCGCCGCGCGCATGGGCCTGTTCGAGCTGCTCGACCATGCGGGCGCGCTGCTCTTCCGGGTCGTTGAGTTCGGAAAACGCGTTGCCGAGTTCCCAGGTGTTGCAATAGGTCTCGAAACGCTCGACGAGACGCGGCTCGCCCGGCACTTCCTTGGCGAAGGGCGAGATGTCCTTCGGGAAATGCGTCACGTGGCTCGGCTGGATCAGCGTGCCCTCGACCTTCTCCTCGAAGATGAAGGCGAGGCATTCGCCCCAGGTCCAGTCCTTCTCGACTTCGAAGCCGGCAGCCTTGGCGGCGGCGCGGGCTTCCTCGTCGGTCTTGATCGCGAGGAAATCGATGCCGGTCACTTCCTTGACGGCGTCG
Source organism: Shinella sp. M27 (assembly GCF_049199905.1). Lineage (NCBI taxonomy): Bacteria > Pseudomonadati > Pseudomonadota > Alphaproteobacteria > Hyphomicrobiales > Rhizobiaceae > Shinella > Shinella sp. M27. Next base: position 170,869 of record NZ_JBLZPK010000060.1, on the reverse strand, counting down.
GGCATCGGCACGCGCTTGAACGGGCCTTTGAAGGAGATTTCCTTGTCGCCATAGGCGAACTCGGTCGAGCCGTGGATTTTTACGGCAAGCTCGGCGAACAGACGTTCCACGAGGTCCATGATGTCCTCGTAGTCGGCATAGGCCCAGTAGCACTCCATCATGGTGAATTCGGGATTGTGCCTTGTAGACACGCCCTCATTGCGGAAGTTGCGGTTGATCTCGAACACCTTGTCGGTGAGGCCGGAGACCAGCGTGCGCTTCAAAAACAGTTCCGGCGCGATGCGCAGGTACATGTCGAGCTTCAGCGTGTTGTGGTGCGTCTTGAAGGGTTCGGCCGTCGCGCCGCCATAGACGGAATGCAGCATCGGCGTCTCGACTTCCATGAAGCCGTCATTTTCCATGAAGCGGCGGATGCCCGAGACGATCTTCGACCGCTGCTGGAAACGCAGCTTCGATTCCTCGTTGCTCATGATGTCGAGGTGACGCTTGCGATAGCGGATCTCGACGTCGGCAATGCCGTTCCACTTCTCCGGCATGGGAAGAAGCGACTTGGTCAGCATCACGATCTGCTGCGCGTTGATCGTCAGTTCGCCACGCTTGGTGCGGCGCACGACGCCGGTGACGCCGATGATGTCGCCGATGTCGATCATCGGCAGCAGGTTGCGGGCCTCTTCCGGCGTGGTGTCCTTGTGGGAGAAGATCTGGATCTTGCCCGAGGCGTCATGGATATCCATGAACATGCCGGAATTGCGCGAGGAATAGACGCGGCCGGCCACGGTCACGACGTCGCCGCTTTCCGTGTCAAGCTCCAGCGTCTCGTATTTGGCCGCCAGCTCCGCATTGGTCATCGTGCGGTGGAAATGTGCCGGATAGACATCGCCGATCGTCTCGCGCAGCTGGCCGAGCTTCTGGCGGCGGACTTCCGTCGGATCGGAGGAAAGGGCGGTTTCTGTCTTGTCGTTCATTCTTTTATGTCCTTACTTTCCGCTGCTGACCATCGAGGCCACCACCTGTGCGGCGACCTTCAGGCGCTGGCGCACGACGGAGCGGCCGAGGATAGCCATCGAGTCGAAGAGCGGCAGCGAGCGCGACGAGCCGGAGACGGCGACGAAGAGCGGGGCGACGACGACCTTGAGCTTCTTGCCGAGCCGGTCGGCGCTGGCGCGCAGTTCCGCTTCGATGCTTTCGACGGTCCATTCCGGCATCTTTTCGAGGTCCGGCTGCACCTGGTTCAGCACTTCGAGAATTTCCTCCGGGGTGGACTTCACCTTGGCGAAGACCTCCGGCGTCAGGCCGAGGTCCGACTTCAGGAGGAAGCCGGCGAGATCGGGCAGTTCGCCGAGCTTGGAGATGCGCGACTGCGACAGCTTCAGGCCTTGGCGGATGCGATCGTTTTCCATCGCCCAGTTGAGGACTCGGGCGACGAATTCCTCTTCGGTCAGCTTTTCGCGCAGCCAGCGGCCGTTCAGCCAGTCGAGCTTCTGGATATCGAAGATCGCGCCGGCCTTGGAGAGGTTCTCCGGGTCGAACTTTTCGGCGAGCTGATCCATGGTGAGCAGCTCTTCGCCCTCGGCGATCTGGATGAAGAACAGGCCGAGGAAGTTCATCAGCGCTTCCGGCAGGTAGCCGAGCGCCGAATAATAGGAGATCGAGGTCGGGTTCTTGCGCTTCGACAGCTTCGACTTGTCGTGATTGCGCATCAGCGACAGGTGCATGAAGACCGGCGGCTCGAGGCCGAGATATTGATAGATAAGGATGTGCTTCGGCACGGAAGCCAGCCATTCCTCGCCGCGCGCCACATGGGTGATCTTCATCATGTGGTCATCGACCACATTCGCCATGTGGTAGGTCGGCATGCCGTCGGCCTTGAGCAGGACCTGCATGTCGACGGCGTCCCACGGGATTTCGACCGGACCATAGACGCCGTCGACGAACTTGCAGGAACCCTCGGTCGGGATCTTCATGCGCACGACATGCGGCTCGCCGGCTTCGACGCGCTTCGTCACTTCTTCTGCCGTCAGATGCAGGCAGAGACCGTCATATTTCGGCGGCTTGCCGGCGGCGCGCTGCGCCTCGCGCATCTGCTCCAGCCGCTCGGGCGTGCAGAAACACTTGAAGCCGTGGCCGTTGTCGACGATCTTGTCGACGTAGGGGCGGTAGATGTCCTTGCGGTCGGACTGGCGATAAGGGCCGTAGGGGCCGCCGATATCGGGGCCTTCGGACCATTCGAGGCCGCACCATTTCAGCGCGTCCAGCACCTTCTGTTCGAATTCCGGCGTCGAGCGCGTGGCGTCCGTATCCTCGATGCGCAGGATGAAGGTGCCGTTGTGCTTCTTGGCGAAGAGATAGTTGAACAGCGCGATATAGGCGGTGCCGACGTGGGGTTCGCCGGTCGGGGAGGGTGCGATGCGTACGCGAACGCCGGATGCGGTTCCGGAAGTGCTCATGATAGGGCCCGTCTTGACTTATGGGAGGAAGAGCCCGGTTTTGTGCCGTTTTACATGGGCGGAGAGGGCTTTCCGTTGGGCTGGTTGAGACCATATTCAGCCCGGCACGTCAAGAAAAACTCAAAGTCCCTATTGCAGCGGCCAGACGACGAGCAGTGCCGGAATGCTGACGAGCACGATGAGGAAGGACAAGGGCAGGCCGACGCGCGGATAATCGGCGAATTTGTAGCCGCCCGGTCCCATGACCAGGGTGTTGCACTGGTGGCCGACGGGGGTGAGGAAGTCGCATCCGGCGCCGATCGCCACCGCCATCAGGAAGGCCTCGGGCTTGTAGTGCAGCGCCCCGGCGAAACTTGCGGCGATGGGCGCCATGACGAGCACGGTTGCCGCATTGTTGAGAAAGGGCGTCACGGCCATCGCCGTCAAGAGGATGAGGGCAAGCGCGCCGAAGGGCGGCAGGTGCACGGCGACGGCACCGAGCCACCCGGCGATGAGTTCGCTGGCGCCCGTCGTGCGCAGGCTGTCGGACACGGGGATGAGGGCTGCGAGCATGACGAGGATCGGCCCATCGAGCGCGCCATAGGCCTCGCGCAGCGGCACGGCGCGAAACAGCACCATGGCGACGGCGGCGGCGAAGAAGCCGGTCGCGACCGGCACGAGGCCGAGCGCCGTCGAGGCCATGGCGGCAATCAGGATCAGCACGGGAATGATCGCCTTGCGCGGCGAGCCGAGCAGGATTTCGCGCTGGGCGAGCGGCAGCAGGCCGAGCTCCGGCAATAGGGTCGGGAGCGCCCGGTTGTTGCCCTGGATGACGATCACGTCGCCGGGGCGCAGCCGCACGGCGGAGAGCTTTTCGCGCAGGCGCTGGCCCTGCCGGCTGACGGCGAGCAGATTGATGCCGTAGGAATGAAAGAGCGCGATGGAGCGGGCGGAAATGTCGATAAGGCGGGATTCGTTGCCGACGACCACTTCGATGGCGCTGATTTCATCGGCTTCGCCGCGCCCGGATTGGATCGGCTTGCCTGAAAGCGTCAGACCGGCGGCGGAGACGACCTTGTCGAGCGCGCTCGCCGTGCCCTCCATCAGGATCGTGTCACCGGCGGTGAGCCGCACGTCGGGCAAGGGCGTGAGGTGGACGTGGCCACGAATGATGGCGGTGGCGATCACGTCGCCGTCGCCGTTGCGCAGGACTTCGTTCAGCGATTTCCCGACGGAGGGTGAGCCTTCCTCCACCGTCGCGTCGGAGGAATAGGCGGAGGCCTCCAGCGATTCCTCGATGCTCGCATTGCCGTTTTCCCGCTCGGGTACGATGCGGTTGAAAAACAGCATGAAGAGGATGCCGCAGACCGTCAGCACCGCGCCGACGGGCGTGAAGTCGAACATGGTGAAGCTCTCGCCGGTGATCTCCTGACGTAGCCGCGAGACGACGATGTTCGGCGAGGTGCCGATCTGCGTCATCAGGCCACCGAGCAGGGCGGCGAAGGCCATGGGCATCAGGAATTTCGAGGCGGGCGTGTTGGATTTCTTGGCGAACTGGAAGGCGAGCGGCATCATGATGGCGAGCGCGCCGATATTCTTGATGAAGGCCGAGAGCACCGCGACCGAGACGAGCAGCAGCGCGAGCTGGCTCTGTTTCGAGATGAGGTTGGGGAAGAAGCGCTTCACCGCCAGATTGACGATGCCGGAGCGCGCGACGGCCGCGCTCACCATCAGGGCGCTGGCGACGATGATGACGATATCGTCGGAAAAGCCGGAAAAGGCCTTGTCGAAGGGGACGATGCCGAGCGCCAGCGCCAACAGAAGCGAACAGCAGGCGACGAGATCGTAGCGGAACCTTCCCCATATGAACGCCGCCATCATGAGCGCGATGACGACGAAGGCGAAGGTCTGCTCAAGGGTCATGTCAGGGTCCGTGCGGCGGGACGATGTTCGGATGGAATTCCGCTGACGCCTTCGGGTTCCGTCGACGGGCAACGGAAACGCACGCGCTCTTTTCGGAACAATCCCTCCGCCGCAAGGTTTGCCAAGGGAAGACGGGCCGTGTCAACCGGACAGGACGGAGATGGAGAACGCAGGGATTTTTCCGGTTTCTCCCTGCGGCCAACGAAACGGCAGGCGAGCTCCCCACCCGCCCGGCCCGTCTTCGACCCCATTGCTTCCAGTTTGGTGATACAAGCTTCGCGCAAGCCTGACATTTTGGATGATACCAAGCTATTGTCTTTCAATAATTATGTGCCATAGTTTTGAATGAATGTTCAGTTAATGGTTCGGGGGCTTACCATGGCGGGAAGAACAGGCAGGGCACGCGCGTTTGTGACGATCAAGGGGAAAGTTTCGCGGCTTCTTGGAACGGCTGCGGCCTGTGCGATATCCGGTTCCGCGCTTGCGGCCGATGCCATCGTCGCGGCCGAACCGGAGCCGATGGATTATGTCCGGGTTTGCGATGCCTTTGGCGCCGGTTTCTTCTACATTCCCGGCACGGAGACCTGCCTGAAGATCGGCGGCTATGTGCGGTTCGATATCGGCGTGGGCAATATGCCGGACTATGGATTTGGCGCCGATGCGCCTGACGATATCGACACGGATGGCGACGGCATTGCCGACACCGGCGATGGACGCGGGGACGCGCGTTACGAGCAGGCACGCTTTGCGCTTGATGTCGATGCACGGACGGACAGCGAGTACGGGACGCTGCGCGGCACTGCGAAGTTGCATTTCAACTACGATCAGGACGCGACCAGCAGTTCTCACTATATCGAGGTGGAATATGCCTATATCGAGCTTGGCGGTTTTCGCGTCGGCATGAACGACTCGCTGTTTTCCACCTTCCCGGCCTATGCCGGCTATGTGATCAGCGATGACCTCGGCGTTCCCTATGGTCCGTTCGAAACCAGCCAGATCGTCTATACCCATACCGGTGAAAACGGCTTCTCGGCCGCGGGCGGTCTCGAGCTTCCCGGCGACGGCGCCACCAATTCGGACTATGTCCCCAACATCGTCGCCGGAGCTTCGCTGACTAAGGACTGGGGGGCGATCGCCTTCATCGCGGCTTACGACGCGGTGGCGGAGGAGGGGGCGGCGAAGCTGCGGCTCGACCTGACACTGAGCGACAAGGTGTCCGTCTTCGCCATGGCCGGTTACAGCACCAACGATCCGGCCGGCACCGGCGTCGGCAATACGGATAGCAACAATTATTACGCCCAGTGGAACGGTGATTGGGCGCTCTGGGCGGGGGCGAATTTCCAGGTCACGGACAAGCTCGCCTTCTATACGCAGGCCGCCTATGACGAGGATGAGAATTTCGCTTTCGTTGCCGACCTTCCTGTCACTGTCGTCGACGGTTTCACAGTGACGCCCGAGCTTGCCTATCGCGACAATTTCGACATTCCGGATGCCGATGCCTGGGGCGGCTATCTGCGCTTCGAGCGCACGTTCTGACAGGACATTGAAAAAAGGGCCGGCGATGAGCCGGCCCTTTCGTTTGCGTCAGTGTCTCGTGCCCTTGTTTCTTTGCCGCGCATTGCGCGAGACCATGTTCAACACCTCGACGAGCGCCGAGAAGGCCATGGCGGCGTAGACGTAGCCCTTGGGGACGTGGAAACCCATGCCTTCGGCAATCAGCGTCGTACCGATCATCAGCAGGAAGGCGAGCGCCAGCATGACGATCGTCGGGTTGCGTTCGATGAAGTTGGCAAGCGGCGTTGCTGCAACCAGCATGACCGTGACGGCGACGACGACGGCGACCACCATGATCGGCAGGTGCGGCGTCATGCCGACGGCGGTGATGATGCTGTCGACCGAGAAGACGAGGTCGAGCAGCAGGATCTGGCCGATGGCGGCGGCAAAGCCCGTCGTCGCCGGGCCGCCGACCATGTCTTCCTTGTGATCGACCGGGTCCACATTGTGGTGGATCTCCTTGGTCGCCTTCCAGACGAGGAAGAGGCCGCCGGCGATCAGGATCATGTCCTTCCAGGAATAGCCGTGACCGAAGGCCTCGAAGACCGGGGTGGTGAGCTGGACGATCCACGCGATGGTGCCGAGAAGGGCAAGGCGCATGACGAGCGCAAGGCCGATGCCGATGCGGCGGGCGCGCTCGCGATGTTCGGGTGGCAGCTTGTTCGTCAGGATCGAAATGAAGATAAGGTTGTCGATACCGAGAACCACTTCCATCACGACGAGCGTGACGAGTGCAATCCAGGCGGCCGGGTCTTGCATGAGCGCAAGAATGCTGTCCATCCGGTCTTCCTCTCCTTAAATATGGTTTGAGAATGGACTTCCGTATGTATGCAGATTTTGACCGCTGGCAAGCGGACCGGCCACCGTTGGCGCTGATATCACGATTTCGTCATCTGATCGGCGAGCGGCAGCCAGATTTCGACGCGACCGAGCCCGGTTTCCGGGTCGAAATCCTCGCCGTAAAATTCGAGCACGTCCGGAAACCCGCCGACCGTGCGTCCTGACGTCGGCAGCCAGGTACGGAAAGCGGCATCGACCGTTGCCGGGATGCCGTTGACATGGCCGTGGTGCTGGAACATGGCCCAGCTCTGCGCCGGCACGGCGATGATCTCGAATTCGGCTGGAAGGTCGTCGCGACGCGACACGCGTGCGCCGGCGACATAACGAAAGCCGGGTTTTCCCGGTTGCATGGTGCAGAGGCCGTAGGCAGTCTTGTCGACCTGGCCGGGGATATGGCCGAAATAGGCGTTGAACCGCTGCCAAAGTGCGGGAATGCCCGCCGCCTTGCCGGGGTCGAAATCACCGCCGAGGCCGGCGATGATGAAGGCATCGAGCGTTTCGATGCGGGGTGCGGGAAGGTTGCTTTTCTCGATGGTCGACATGCGGATGGGCTCCTGAAGCGTGAGGCCGGAAAGATCGCGCCGGGCGCGGAGCGTTTCGGGTGTCAGGCCGAATTCCTCGCGGAAGGCGCGGGTGAATGCCTCATGGGAGCCGTAGCCGGCATCGAGCGCGACGGTCAGGATGTTGTCCGCCCCACCGGCAAGCTGGCGGGCGGCTTCGGACAGACGGCGGGCGCGCAGATAGCGGTTGAGGTTCTGCCCGGTCATCTGGCTGAAGCGCCGCGACAGGTGGTGGCGCGACATGCCGGCCATCTCAGCGATTTCGGACAGGGCTATGGCCCGCCCGAAATGGCTTTCGATGAACCAGATGGCTTTTGCAACGGGGTGCATGGATGGCGTCGCTCCTCATGGACAGCCATCTTATGACGTCCCTGGCGACCCGTCACTTGATCGTGGTTGCGCGTTCGCGGCTGAGTGCGGCAAAAGCGTCAGGCTTTCGCGCCATAGGCCGCGAGGAACATGCGGATCGCCGACGTGACGTTCTTCTCGATCGCCGTCTTTGCGGGCACCTCTTCCATGGCGCCGAAAATGCGGGGCTTGAAGAGGCCGACGGTGGTGAGCTCAATGAACTGCTTGGCCGCGTGCGTGGTGTCGTCACAGGTGAGAATGCCGGCTGCGACCTGGCGGTCGAGATAATCCTGCAGCACCGAGACGGGGTTGATCGACGATGCGGAGAAAAAGCGGCTACAGAGGCTCGGCAGCCGGTGGTTCGCGGCAATCACCATGCGCATGGCGCGGATCGTCTGATCTGCGGTCATGTGCGCGGCAAACAGCATGCCGAACGCCATGAGCGCATCGGCAAGCGGCTGGCCGCTGTCCAGCGCGTGCCGGATCGTTTCGGTGATCCGGCGCCGCTCGCGCTCGATCATGTCGGCGAACAGGTCTTCCTTGTTCTCGAAATAGACGTAGATCGTGCCCTTGGAGACACCGGCGGCGCGCGTAATGTCGTTCATGCTGGCGGCTTCGAAGCCTTGCTCCATGAACACCCGCTTGGCCCCGTCAAGGATCTGCTCGCGTTTGGCGGGGTCTTCACCCGCCACGCGGCGACCCGTCTGCGGGATGGCCAGTCTGTCTTCCGTGGTATCCATCTGCCTTTCCAAGCTTGAAACTTTCTGTGAACTATTTCGAACCGCGTGGTTCGATTTCACTTGATATGCGGGATAAAGAGGTCTATGTCAAATCGAACCGAACGGTTCAGTTCATTTTTTACCCCAGAGAATGGTGGCATGCGCATGTCGACTTCCCATGGCGCCGGCACGGCGAAGGTTCGCCCGGTCAATGATGATTTCCAGGCTGAAACCGCCGAGGCAAAGCCGGTGACGACCGCCGAGGCGCCCGCGCCCGCGCCCGCCGCTGCCGTCGCCGAGCCGGAAAAGAAGAAGAGCGGCCGCCGCTTCATGTTGCCGATCGTCGGACTTGCGCTGTTATCCGCCGCCGGCTGGTACGGCTACCAGTGGTGGACGCATGGCCGCTTCATGATCTCGACCGACGATGCCTATATCGAAGGCGATATCGCTTCCATCTCGCCGAAGGTCTCCGGTTATGTCGCAGCGGTGAATGTCGTTGCCAACCAGACGGTTAAGGCCGGGGATCCCCTGGTCACGCTCGACGATGGCGACTACCTGCTCGCCCGCGAGCAGGCCGAAGCCCAGATCGCCACGCAGAAGCTCGCCCTTCACCGCATCGACGCGCAGATCGACGGCGCCAAGGCGAGCCTTGCCCAGGCCGAAGCCCAGAAGACCGCCTATCAGGCTGCTCTCAGCGGTGCCCAGGTTGCGGAAAAGCGCGCCAAGGAATTGGCGAACAAGGAAGTCGGCACGACGGCCTCACTCGACAGCGCCACGGTGGCGCTCGACCAGGCCAGAGCCAATCTCGTCGGCGCGGATGCCAATATCGTTTCCGCTAGGGCGAGCATTGCGGTGCTTCAGGCGCAGCGCGCCGAATCGGACAGCGGCATCCGCTCGCTGGAGCTTGCCCGCGACAAGGCGGTGCGCGACCTCGGCTTCACCGTGCTGAAGGCGCCCTATGACGGTGTCGTCGGGAACATTTCGGTGCAGGTCGGCGACCTCGTTTCGGCCGGCGGCCGCCTTGCGGCGCTGGTTCCCGTGAAGGACCTCTATATCGAGGCGAACTTCAAGGAAACGCAGATCGCCCATCTCGTGCCGGGCTCCAAGGTGCATCTGCATGTCGATGCCTATGAGGAAGACGACATTCTCGGCACGGTCGAGTCCATCGCGCCAGCGTCCGGCTCGGTGTTCTCGCTGCTGCCGGCGGAAAACGCCACGGGCAACTTCACCAAGGTCACCCAGCGCGTGCCGGTCAGGATCGCGATCCCTAGGGATGTGCTGGATACCGGCAAGCTGCGTGCCGGCCTCAGCGTCGTCGTCGATGTCGACAGCCGCACGGCGCCGGGCGCCAAGGCTGAGTAAACACGAAAACATTGTTTTGACCGCATTGCGCAGCCGGGTGATATCGCCTGGCTGCCGTGCTTCCAGAAGGAACGCGGGCCATGGCCGCGACCGCTCAATCGACCGCAGGCGCCCTGACGGCTGCCCCCGCGCAGGCCGATAAAGTTCCCGTCCGCCGCGTCATCGCCTTCTTCGCGATGGTCTTCGGTATGTTCATGTCGATCCTCGACATCCAGATCGTCTCCGCCTCGCTCTCAGAAATCCAGGCCGGCCTCGGCGCCGGCGCGGACGAGATCGCCTGGGTGCAGACATCCTATCTGATCGCCGAAGTGATCATGATCCCGCTGTCGGGCACGCTGGCGCGTATCGTCTCGACGCGTATCCTGTTCAGCTTCTCCGCCGCCGGTTTCACGCTGGCCAGCGCGCTTGCCGCGACGGCAACGAATATCGACCAGATGATCGTCTACCGCGTCCTCCAGGGCTTTATCGGCGGCGGCATGATCCCTTCGGTCTTCGCAGCCGCCTTCACCATCTTCCCGCCCTCCAAGCGCTCCGTCGTCTCGCCGATGATCGGCCTCGTCGCGACGCTGGCGCCCACCATCGGCCCGACGGTCGGCGGCTATCTCAGCCACGCCTTTTCCTGGCATTGGCTGTTCCTCGTCAACATCATCCCCGGCATCATCGTCACGGTTCTCACCTTCAACCTGATCGATTTCGACAAGCCGGAATTCAATCTGATCAAGCGTTTCGACTGGTGGGGCCTCATCTCGATGGCCGTCTTTCTCGGTTCGCTGGAATACGTGCTGGAAGAGGGTAACAACAAGGACTGGTTCAACGACGAGCATATTGTGCTCGGCTCGCTGGCGATCGTGATCGCCGGCGTCGTGTTCTTCTGGCGGGCCTTCAAGGTTCCGTTCCCCGTGGTGGACCTGCGCGCCTTCGCCAACCGGAATTTCGCCTTCGGCTCGATCTTCTCCTTCGTGATGGGCATCGGCCTCTATGGCCTGACCTATCTCTACCCGCTCTATCTGGCGCGCATCCGTGGCTACGATTCGCTGATGATCGGCGAGACCATGTTCGTCTCCGGTCTTGCCATGTTCTTCACCGCGCCGATCGCCGGGATGATGTCGTCCAGGCTCGATCCGCGCGTCATGATGATGATGGGTTTCGGCGGCTTTGCGCTCGGCACCTGGTCGATGACGGGGATGACGGCCGACTGGGATTTCTATGAGCTGCTGGTGCCGCAGATCCTGCGCGGCTGCTCGCTGATGATCTGCATGGTGCCGATCAACAACGTCGCGCTCGGCACGCTGTCGCCCGACCGTATCCGCAACGCGTCAGGCCTGTTCAACCTGACGCGCAACCTCGGCGGTGCCGTGGGGCTTGCGGTCATCAACACGATCCTCACCCAGCGCTCGCAGGAGCACTATCTGCGGCTGTCGGAGCATGTGCAGTGGGGTAATCCCGAGGCCGTCGACCAGCTTCGCAACATGGCGGCGAATTTCACCGCCCATGGCCTCGACGGACCGACGATCGCGATCAAGAAGATGGCCGGCATGGTGCAGCAGCAGGCCTATATTTTGTCCTTCATCGATATCTTCCTGCTGCTGACGGGCCTTTTCGCCACGCTCATCGTCTGCGTGCTGGCGATCCGCAAGCCGCAGGCCGTTGGCGGTGGTGGCGGCGGCCATTGATCAGACGCTGAGCGTGCCGCTCATCACCGGCACGCAGGCGCCGCCGATGTGAACCCTGCCATCGGCGTCGACCGCGACGGAGAGCAGGCTTGGCCGCCCCATGTCGATGCCCTGCGCCACCGTGAAACGGCGCGGGGCGCCGCCTGCCAGCTTGGCCAGAAGCGCGCAGGTCGCCGCCGTGGCGCTTCCGGTCGCCGGATCTTCCGGCAGGCCGTCGAAGGGTGCAAACATCCGGGCGCTGAAATCGACCGTGCCGTCCTCGTCCGACAATTCGCGGCAATAAAGATAGATCGCGTCGGCATGATCCGTTGGCAGGATGGCGGAGAAGGCGGTCATATCCGCCTTGGCACGCCGCAGGGCATCGCGTGTCGCGATCTCCACAACGATGAAGCCGAGGCCGACGGAGGCGATGCAGGGCTGGTGCACGGCAAGTGCGATATCCGCCTCATCGAGTGACAGGCAGGCCGCGACGCTGGTCGGCGTGAAGGTTTTTCCGATGCTCAGCGGCTGCGGTGCCGTCAGCTCTACCGCGTCGACCTCGCCGTCGATGCGAAGGATTTTCGCCCGCACGAGACCTGCGGCCTCCTCGAAGATGAATTCCTCCACCGCATCGTCGGCGAGTGCCAGTGCATAGGCAGTGCCGACATTGGGGTGGCCGGCAAAGGGCACTTCGAGGGTCGGCGTGAAGATGCGCACATGGGCCGTGTGGGCTTCGTCCTTCGGGCGCAGCACGAAGGTCGTTTCGGAATAGTTGAATTCGCGGGCGATGGTCTGCATCTCCGCGTCCGTCAAGCGGTCCGCATCGAGCACCACGGCCAGCGGATTGCCGCCGAAGCGGGTCCGGGTGAAGACGTCAAGCGTGTGATAGGCGAGTTTCATCGGGGGCCTCCGTCACCGTTTTGGTAGCAAGTCCGTCCTCACCCCTCAAGCGGCGCTGTACCTCGGCGTCATCCTGATTCAGAATGCGGTCCTCTGTTCTTTTCATGGAGCGTCCGCATGTCCTTCCGCCCCACGCGCCGCCATCTTCTTCTCGGAGCGGGTGGTCTCGGCCTGTCGCTCGCTTTGCCGCGCCTTTCGGCGGTTGCGCAAGGCGCGCGGTCCGCAACGGATGCGACCTTCCTGTTTTCCTGCGACGTGCATGCCTGCCTCGTTTCGACCGATAGCCTGAGCCCGAATTGCGCGGCGGAGGGCAAGACGGATTCAGCACTGCTGCGCCATGTGGCGGCGCTGAATTCGGTCGGCGACCTCATCTGGCCGGTCGAGATCGGCGGCAAGCCCTCGGGTCTCGCCAGTGCCGGCACGCGGATCGCGACGCCGCTCGGCCTCGTGCTCGGCGGCGACATGACGGATGACGGCGGCGGGCAGGTGAAAGTGCCGGGGGAGGGGCGCCAGCTGCAGCAGTTCGCCAGCCGCTACCAGCAGGGCACCGGGCCGGACCGGGTGCACTATCCCGTCTATAACGGTCTCGGCAATCACGATCTCGACCAAGACGGTGTTGCGCCGCATATCGACTGGTACCGGCGCGAACTGCGCGACTATGTCGAGCTGAACCATCGCTCCACGGTGTTCTACAAGGCGCCCGTGCCGGCGGGGAACTACGACATCGATTCCGACAACTATTCCTGGGACTGGGGCGGCCTGCATCTCGTGCAGCTCCAGCGCTTCGGCGGCGACGACACGAAGCATGCCGTCAGTGGCCTTGCCTGGCTGAAGCAGGATCTTGCTGACGCCGCGGCTGACGGCCGCCCGGTGGTTCTGTTCCAGCATTACGGCTGGGACCAGTTCTCCACCGAGCACTGGGATCCGACGGCGAAGACGTTCGATCCGCACGGGGACGGTCCGGCCCATTGGTGGACGGATGCGGAGCGCGCGGCCCTTCTCGATGTGCTCAAGGGCTACAATATCGTCGGCATCTTCCACGGCCACGAGCACCCGACCCCGATGATCTACAACAGCGCGGGCCACGACATCTTCAAGCCCGTCGCCGCCTTCCTCGGCGGTTTCGCGCTGGTGCGCGTGACGGATGGTTTTGTGGACGTTGCGCTCGCGCAAGCCGATGAAACTTCCGGCGAAATCACCTTCACCAACGCCTTCAGCAAACGCCTCGCCGGCTGAGAAAATCCATGCCGAAAACGGCGTCGGCAAATTTTTGATTTACGTACATCAAAAATTCCTCTAAGGGTCTCGGCACGGAGGAGCGATGAGACCCACAGTCCATGACATTGCCGCGGAAGCGGGCGTGAGCCTTGCCACCGTCGATCGGGTTTTGAACGATCGGCCGGGTGTGCGCGGCGTCACCAAGGCCAAGGTCGAGGCGGCCATCGCATCGCTTGGCTATGTGCGCGATGTCGCGGCGGCCAACCTCGCCAAGAGCCGCGTCTATCCGCTTGTCTTCATCCTGCCCGAGGGCGACAATCCCTTCATGCGTGGCCTGGAAGCGGAAGTACGACGCACCGGCCTGCACTCCGCCATCGAGCGTACCCGGCTCTCCGTCGTGACGGTTCCAGCCTTCGATGCGGCAGCGCTGGCGGCAGCGATGGACGCAGCCATCGCCGAGGGCGTTTCCGGCATCGCCACAGTTGCGGTCGATGCCCCCGAGGTCTTTGCCGCGATCGACCGTGCGCGCGAGGCGGGCGTTCCGGTCGTCACCCTCGTCTCCGACCTCTCGGGCTCGGGCCGCGATCATTTCATCGGCGTCGACAACATCGCCGCCGGCCGCACTGCCGGTAGCCTGATGGGCCGTTTCCTCGGCCACCGGCCGGGGCCGGTGGCCGTGCTTGCCGGCTCGATGCGCGTGCGCGATCATGGCGAGCGCCTCGAAGGCTTTCTCGCTGCCATGTCGGCCATGCCGGACGCCCGCGCGATCCTGCCGGTCTTGGAAGGCCAGGACGATCCGGATCTGTCTTTCAAACTGATCGCTAATTGCCTTGCGGCCGTGCCCGATCTCGCCGGCATCTACAATCTCGGCGCCGGCAACCGCGGTCTGCTGAAGGCGCTGGTGGCGCGCGGCGCGGACCTTTGCGTGATCGTGCATGAGCTCACCGGCGAGACCCGCGGCGCGCTCGAAAGCGGGGTCGTCGACGCCGTGCTCAATCAGGATGCCGGCCATGAGGTGCGCAGCGCCATTCGCGTGCTGCGGGCCAAGGCGGATGGCCTGTCGGTCAATGCCGCGCAGGAGCGCATCCGCCTCGACATCTTCATCAAGGACAACCTTCCGCCGGCCGGTCCGGACGAGGAATAGGAGAGCCACATGTATCTCGGGATCGACTTGGGCACGTCGGGCGTCAAGGCCATGCTCATCGATGGCGACCAGCGCGTCATCGGCTCGGCCACCGGCCAGGAGGTCGCCACCGCGCGTCCGCATGCCGGCTGGTCCGAGCAGGACCCGGCCGACTGGATTCGCGCGACGGAGGAAGCGATTGCCGGCCTTCGCGCCGCCCACCCCGCCGAGCTTTCGGCCGTGCGCGGCATCGGCCTTTCCGGCCATATGCACGGCGCGACCTTGCTCGATGCCGAGGACAAGGTGCTGCGCCCCTGCATTATGTGGAACGACACGCGCAGCCATCGCGAGGCGGCAAGCCTCGATGCCGATCCGCGCTTCCGCAAGATCACCGGTAACATCGTCTTCCCCGGCTTCACCGCGCCGAAACTCGCCTGGGTGAAGAACAACGAGCCGGATATCTTTGCGAAAGTCCGCTGGGTCCTGCTGCCGAAGGACTTTTTGCGCGTCTGGCTGACCGGCGAGCATCTGTCGGAAATGTCGGATTCCGCCGGCACGTCCTGGCTCGATACCGGTGCCCGCAAGTGGTCGGCGGAGCTTCTCGCCGCGACGGGTCTCGAAGAGCGCCAGATGCCGGGGCTGGTGGAGGGCACGGATGCCGCCGGCATCCTTCGCCCGGAGCTTGCCGCCCGATGGGGCCTCGGTGAGGGCGTCGTCGTGGCGGGCGGAGCTGGCGACAATGCCGCCTCGGCCTGCGGCATGGGCACGGTGCGCGAGGGCGCGGCCTTCGTGTCGCTTGGCACGTCGGGTGTGCTCTTTGCGGCCAATGCCAGCTATCTGCCGAACCCGGAAAGTGCGGTCCATGCCTTCTGCCACGCACTGCCGAATACCTGGCACCAGATGGGCGTCATCCTTTCGGCGACCGACGCGCTGAACTGGCATTCGCGCGTCACCGGCGCCTCCGCCGCCGACCTGACGAAGGAACTCGGCGATGCGCTGCAAGCGCCCTCCGGCGTCACCTTTCTGCCCTATCTCTCCGGCGAGCGCACGCCGCACAATGATGCCGCCATCCGCGGGGCCTTCCTCGGGCTCGGCCATGAAAGCAGCCGTGTTGTGCTGACGCAGGCGGTGCTGGAGGGCGTGTCCTTCGCGATCCGTGACAGCCTCGAAGCGCTGAAATCCGCCGGCACCAAGCTGTCGCGCGTCACGGCCATCGGCGGCGGCTCGCGCTCGCGCTACTGGCTGAAATCCATCGCCACGGCGCTCGGCCTTCCCGTCGATCTCCCGGCGGATGGTGATTTCGGTGCGGCTTTCGGCGCCGCCCGTCTCGGCCTCATCGCCGCGACCGGTGCCGATCCCGTCGCGGTCTGCACCGCGCCCGTGACCGCTGAGACCATCGAACCCGAGGCGGCGCTCGGCGCGGCCTATGAAGGTGCCTATCAGCGCTACCGCCGGCTCTATCCGGCCGTCCGCGCCGCTTACTGACCCCAAACCATTTCAAGAGGAGACATCATGGCTACCGGCTTTTTCGGCGATATCGCCAAGATCAAATACGAAGGCCCCGACAGCACCAACCCGCTGGCCTTCCGCCACTACAATCCCGACGAGATCGTCGCCGGCAAGCGCATGGAAGATCACCTGCGCTTTGCCGTCGCCTACTGGCACACCTTCGTCTGGCCGGGCGGCGACCCCTTCGGCGGCCAGACCTTCGAGCGCCCGTGGTTCGAGGACAACATACAGGCGGCGAAGCTGAAGGCCGATGTCGCCTTCGAATTCTTTCAGCTGCTCGGCGTTCCCTTCTACTGCTTCCACGATGCGGACGTGCGCCCGGAAGGCAAGGACTTCGTTGAGAACACGAGGAATCTGAACGAGATCGTCGATTACTTTGCCAGGAAACAGGCCGAGACCGGCGTGAAGCTGCTCTGGGGCACGGCGAACCTCTTCTCCAACCGCCGCTATATGGGTGGTGCCGCGACGAACCCGGATCCCGACGTTTTCGCGTTCGCCGCCGCGACGGTGAAGACCTGCATGGACGCCACGCACCGCCTCGGCGGTGACAACTACGTGCTGTGGGGCGGCCGCGAGGGCTACGAGACGCTGCTCAACACCAATCTCGGCCAGGAACTCGATCAGCTCGGCCGCTTCGTCAACATGGTCGTCGAATACAAGCACAAGATCGGCTTCAAGGGCGCGATCCTGATCGAGCCCAAGCCGCAGGAGCCGACCAAGCACCAGTACGACTACGACGTCGCGACGGTCTTCGGCTTCCTCAAGAAATACGGCCTTGAGAACGAGGTGAAGGTCAATATCGAGCAGGGCCATGCGATCCTGGCCGGCCATTCCTTCGAGCACGAGCTGGCGCTGGCCAATGCGCTCGGCATCTTCGGTTCCATCGACATGAACCGCAACGATTACCAGTCCGGCTGGGATACCGACCAGTTCCCCAACAACGTGCCGGAAATGGCGCTGGCCTTCTATCAGGTTCTCGCCGGCGGCGGCTTCACCACCGGCGGCACGAATTTCGATGCGAAGCTGCGCCGCCAGTCGATCGATCCGGAAGACCTGCTGATCGGCCACATCGGCGGCATGGATTGCTGCGCGCGCGGCCTGAAGGCTGCGGCCAGGATGATCGAGGACAAGGCGCTGTCGGCTCCGCTCGCCGATCGCTATGCCGGTTGGCAGTCTCCGGAAGCGCAGAACGTGCTTTCGGGCGGTTCTTCGCTGGAGGCTTTGGAGGCCTACGTGCTGAACCACGGCGTCAATCCGAAGCCGCGTTCCGGCAAGCAGGAACTCCTGGAAAACGTGGTCAATCGCTACGTCTGATCCCTGCTGTCGTCGGCTGAAGATCGAAGGGCGTCCTCGTGGCGCCCTTTTCTTTTCTACGTTGCGGAACGCTTTGCCTCACGTAAGGTTAGATATATCTTTTTGTTGTATTCAATAACAATGGAATCAAGTGGTATTTACTGGTGTCAATCATAACAGTAAGGAGCGCTTATCAGATATTTTTGATTCCGGATTGTTGTTCGTCAATTTTGAAGCAAGTATTTCCTTTCGATCTATAGTGTTTATTTACTATCAACTGCAAAAAATCACGACAAACCGGAAGCCGGCCTCTTGATTCGGGACTTGGCGCCAGTTGCCCTCCGCAGCAAAGGAATTTTCGGATGTCGGTGCACGATACCAAGACCCAGCAGCTCAACGAACGTCTCCAGTTCGTCAATTTCGATACGGCTCAGCGCGACGCGCTGAAGAATGCCTTGCCGACGATCTCGGCATCGCTCGGCGGCGCGCTCGACATCTTCTACACCAAGGCCCGCGCGACGCCCGAGACGGCCCGGTTCTTTTCCAACGAGGCGCATATCCAGAGCGCCAAGGGGCGTCAGGTCAAGCATTGGGAAGTGATCGGTTCGGCGAAATTCGACACGCACTATGTCGATGCCGTCACGACGATCGGCAAGACCCATGCCCGCCTCGGCCTCGAGCCGCGCTGGTACATCGGCGGCTATGCGCTGATCCTAGAGGCGATCGTCGAGGGCGTCATCGCCAAGCACCTCGAGGGGTTTCTCTACCGCAAGAAGGCTGCGGCGATCAGCGGTGAGATCAACGCCATCGTGAAAGCGGCGCTTGTCGATATGGACTATGCGATCTCCGTCTATCTGGAAGCCCTTCAGGAGGAGCGTGAGAAATCGGAAGCAGAGCGGCAGGCCCGCAACGCGGAGCAGGAGGAGGCGCTGGGTGCGCTCGACACCTCGCTCAATCGGCTTGCCGGCGGCGATCTCACGGCCTCCATCGCCAAGCCGCTCGCCCCGCAGTTCGAGCGCCTGCGCACCAATTTCAATGCCGCCATCGAAAAGCTGGACGATACGTTGGGTTCCATCGTGACGGCGGCCGAGGATGCCGCCGGCAATTCCGGCGAGCTGGTCAATGCCACCGACGACATGGCCAAGCGCACCGAGCAGCAGGCCGCTTCACTTGAGGAAACCGCTGCGGCCGTCGAGGAGATCACCACTATTTCCCGCGAGGCGGCGATCCGTGCCGAGGAAGCCCGCCGCGTCGTCGGCAGCGCGACGGAGGAGGCCAAGCGCTCCGGCCAGATCGTCGAGCAGGCCGTCACCGCCATGGGTGCGATCCAGGAGTCCTCTGGCAAGATCACCCAGATTATCGGCGTGATCGACCAGATCTCCTTCCAGACCAACCTTCTGGCGCTCAATGCCGGCGTCGAGGCGGCGCGAGCAGGCGAGGCCGGCAAGGGCTTTGCCGTCGTGGCGCAGGAGGTTCGCGAACTCGCCCAGAAATCCGCGGAGGCGGCCAAGGAGATCAAGTCGCTGATCGACAAGTCCTTCGAGGACGTGCAGCTCGGCGTGTCCTTGGTCCACAAGACCGGCGAGGCGCTGCATCACATCGGCGAGCAGGTGGTGCATGTCAATGCGCATATCGACGCCATGAGCAATTCCGCCCGCGAGCAGTCGGCCGGCATCTCCGAAATCAACACGGCGGTCGGCAGCATGGATCAGATGACCCAGCAGAATGCCGCGATGGTCGAGGAAACCAATGCGGCCACGCACAATCTAATGCAGATCAGTACGACATTGAAGGGGCTGGTCGACCGGTTCACCGTCTCGGCGACCCGCGTACAGCGCGCGGCGAAGCCGGCACATCGCCGCTACGGCTAGAAATACCTCTAGCGGCGCACGAAGCGCCGCGCGGGCGTAGACACCGAATTGCGGACGATCAGGTCCGGCCGAAGCAGGATTTCCGTTTCGGCCGGTTCGTTGTTGGACAGCAGCTCGAAGAGCAACGCCATGGCGCTCCTGCCGATGGCTGTGCGCGGCTGGCGGATCGTTGTCAGCGACGGCGTCATGAAGCTCGCCTGCGGCACGTCGTCGAAACCGGTTACGGAAAAATCGCTCGGGATATCGTAGCCGCGCGCGCCAAGCCCGATCATCACGCCGATGGCGGTCTGGTCGTTGACGCACATGAAGGCGCTCGGCAGCGTGTCGCGCATGAAAAGCTGCTCGAGGGCGAGGCGGCCGCTCTCGATCGTCCCGTCGCCCTCCAGGATGAGGCGCTCACCGAGCGGCACGCCTGCGGCATCCATTCCTGCATCATAGCCCTGCCGGCGGCGGCTATAGGCGAGGCGCGTGCGCGAATCACCGATGAAGGCGATCTTGCGGTGTCCCTCGGCGATCAGGAGGTCGACGGCCTTGCGGGCACCCTCGATGTCATCGACGCCGACATAGGGGATGCCGCCATTATAGACCGGCTCGAAAACGCCAACGCTGGGCGGCAGGCGCGCGGTCATGCTCTGATGGCCGAAGGGCAGGATGCCGGTGAACAGGATGAGCCCGGCCGCCTGGTTGGAATTCAGGAACTTCAGATATTCCAGCCCGCGCTGTGGATCGTTCTGGGTGTGGCCGATCAGGATGCCGTAGCCATGCGCGCGCGCCTCGTTTTCCAGGCCGACGAGGATGTTGGAGAAGTTGGGGTCGCCGATATCGGGCGCCACGACGAGGATCATGTTCGAGCGGCCAAGCCTCAGGCTGCGCGCCATGGCATTGGTCGTGTAGCCGGTGATGGCGATCGCCTGGTTGACCTTCAGCCGCGTCGAATTCGCCACTTTTTCCGGGGTGTGGATCGCCCGCGATACGGTCGCGATCGAGACCTGCGCGATGCGCGCGACGTCCTCGATCGTGGCGGGGCTGGATGCAGACAACTGGCTCTCACTCGGCGGTGGCAATGCCAGTCTGGCGATCTGGAATTGCTGAAATCAAACGAAGTGCGGGGACACTACACAGACTGGACCGGTGGTCAAACGGCGCTTGCTGAAAATTCCTGATATCCCATGATGTAAACCTTTACATAGATCGTGTAAAGGTTTACATCATGCTCAAGCGGTCGAGGAGCCGCAGGGAGGAAATCGATGAATCCGGACGCTGTCGACGGGGCTCCCGTCGTTCTTTCCGCGCGCCGTATCAGCAAGTCGTTCAACGGCGTGCAGGTCCTGTTCAGCGTCAATTTCGAGCTTCGCGCCGGTGAAATCCACGCGCTGATGGGCGAGAATGGTGCTGGCAAATCCACCCTCGTGAAAATCCTCTCGGGTTTCGAGCAGCCGACCTCGGGCGAGATTCTGTTTGACGGGCAACCCGTCAAGCTGCCGCCGAACGGCCAGGCCGAGCATCTCGGCATCGTCATCATCCACCAGGAATTCAACCTCGCCGAACATCTGACTGTCACCGAGAGCCTGTTTCTCGGCCGCGAGGTCACCCGTTTCGGCATGCTCGACCGCAAGTTCATGCGCACTGAGACGCGCCGCGTGCTCGACCAGCTCGGCTCGCATGTCGACGCGAATGCGATGATCAGCTCGCTCTCCATCGCCGACAAGCAGATGGTGGAGATCGCCAAGGCGATCAGCCGTGATGCGCGCATCATCTTCATGGACGAGCCGACCGCCGTGCTCTCCCGCGAGGAGACCAATTATCTCTTCCGGCAGGTGCGCAAGCTGCGCGAAAAGGGCACATCCTTCGTCTTCGTCTCGCACAAGCTGGACGAGGTGATGGAGCTGACCGACCGCGTGACCGTGCTGCGCGACGGGCAATGGGTGAAGACCGCGCCGACCAGCATTCTCGACGGCGAATCCATCGCGCAGCTGATGGTCGGCCGTGAGCTCTCCAGTCTCTATCCCGGCAAGCAGGAGCCGAGCATTGACGAAGAGGTGACGCTCGCCGTCTCCGGGCTGACGACGCATTATGTGCAGGATGCGAGCTTCGAGGTGCGCAAGGGCGAGATCCTCGGCTTTTCCGGCCTGATCGGCTCGGGCCGCACGGAATTGATGGAAGCGGTCGCGGGCCTGCGTTCGCGCGTTTCAGGCGAGGTTACGGTGCGCGGCGAAAGCGTGTCGGCCGGCGATGTGCATGCCGCCAACCGCGTCGGCATCGCCTATATGACCAAGGACCGCAAGCATAAGGGCCTGCTGCTCAATTCCCGCATGACGGCGAACCTGACGCTGCAATCGCTCGATCAGCACGGCAAATACGGTTATCTCAGCCCGAAGAGCGAGGCCGCGGCGCTTGAGCGTGCCCGCCGTCGCTTCGACATCCGCGTGCGGGACGGGCGTGTGGTCGCCGGCCGCATGTCGGGCGGCAACCAGCAGAAGCTTTTGCTCGCCAAGGTCATGGAGACCGAACCCGACGTCATCATCATCGACGAGCCGACGCGCGGCATCGATGTCGGCACCAAGCAGCAGATCTACCATTTCATTTCCGCACTCGCCCGCGACGGCAAGTCGATCATCGTCGTCTCCTCGGAGATGCCGGAGATCATCGGGCTATGCACCCGCGTCGCCGTCATGCGCGAGGGGCGGATCGTCGGCATTCTCGAGGGCGAGGAAATCTCCGAACAGGAGATCATGCGCTATTCGGCAGGGTTGAAGAAGAAGACCGCGGCCTGAGCGTCAGCGGGCTGCGAGAGCATTTCCAGCCGAAGCGGTTTCGCTTCGGCGTCGGACAATGCGTTAAAAAACAAGAAGCGAGAGCATTTCCGGTCTGCCGGAAATGCTCTGGGCAACAACGATTTTGGGTTGGGGACAAACATGACCGCAGGCGAAGATACGGTTGAAACGAAGGCGCGCGGCCGAAGCTGGCGGGATGTCGATCTGAGAGCCGTCGCGCCCTTTGCTGCGCTTGCGCTGCTGCTTATCGTCGGTGCGCTGGTCAATCCGAATTTCATCGGCATCAACAACCTCGCGAATGTCGCGACCCGCAGCGCCTTTATCGCGATCATCGCCGTCGGTGCGACCTTCGTCATCTCGTCGGGCGACCTCGACCTTTCGGTCGGCTCGATGGTCGCCTTCGTCGCCTCGATCATGATCATCTTCATGAATTCCGGTGCGATTGCCGATCCGGGCCTGATGCTTGCGGCAGCTGTCGTGCTGACCATGGTCATCGGCGCGGCCTGCGGTCTCGCCAACGGCCTCATCACCACCGTCGGCAAGATCGAGCCGTTCATCGCGACGCTCGGCACGATGGGCATCTATCGCGGCCTCACCACGTGGCTGTCGCAGGGCGGCGCGATCACCCTGCGCGAGCCGGAATTGCAGGCGCTCTATCGCCCGGCCTATTTCGGCTACATCCTCGGCGTGCCGGTGCCGATCGTCGTCATCCTCGTCGTCACCGCGATTGCCGCCTTCATCCTCTATCGCACGCGCTATGGCCGCCATGTCGTCGCCGTCGGCTCGAATGCGGATGTCGCGCGCTATTCTGGCATCCCGGTCAACCGTGTGCGCACCATCGCCTTCGTCATCCAGGGACTCTGCGTGGCGATTGCCGTGCTGCTCTATGTGCCGCGCCTCGGCTCCACCTCGGCCACGACCGGCATCCTGTGGGAACTCCAGGCGATCACGGCCGTCGTCGTCGGCGGCACGGCGCTGAAGGGCGGGGCGGGGCGCGTCTGGGGCACGATCTGCGGCGCCTTCATTCTCGAACTGGTCGGCAACATCATGCTGCTCTCCAACTTCATCAGCGAATATCTGATCGGGGCCATTCAGGGCGCGATCATCATCATTGCGATGCTCGTCCAGCGCTCGCTGGTACGGAAATCGTGAGACCAGGCAGGGCCGGCATGCGCAAAGCGGCCGGGCCTGCGGGGACGTAGCCGGGTTCACAGGTCCCCGGTGAGGAACGAAGACCTGCTTTTGGGAGGAAACTCATGCGCAAGAAACTTTTGGGCCTGACGGTTGCGGCGATGGCGCTGATCGCCGGTGCCGTTCATGCGGAAGACAAGAAGGTGACGATCGGCGTCTCCATTCCGGCGGCTGACCACGGCTGGACCTCCGGCGTCGTCTATCACGCCGAGCGTGTCGCCAAGCTCCTCATGGAGCGCAATCCGGGCCTCAACGTCATCGTGAAGACCTCGCCGGATCCGGCAAGCCAGGCGAATGCCGTGCAGGACCTGGAAACGCAGGGCATCGACGCGCTCGTCATCCTGCCGACCGACCCGGATCCGCTGGTCAACGCCATCAAGGAAGTCAAGGGCAAGGGCACCTTCGTCGCGCTAGTCGACCGTGCGCCGAGCACCAACGACAATTCCGTGCGTGACCTCTATGTCGCCGGCAACAACTTCGCACTTGGCCAGACGGCCGGCGAATATATCAAGACCCAGACGCCGGACGCCGAAGTCGTCGTTATCAGGGGCATGGCGATCCCGATCGACCAGCAGCGCCAGGATGGTTTCGACAAGGGCATCGAAGGTTCGAACGTCAAGGTTCTCGACCGCCAGTACGGCAACTGGAACCGCGACGATGCCTTCAAGGTCATGCAGGACTACCTGACCAAGTACCAGAAGATCGACGTCGTATGGTGCCAGGACGACGACATGGCCGTCGGCGTTCTCCAGGCCATCGAGCAGGCCGGCCGCAAGGACATCCAGTATGTCATCGCCGGTGCCGGTTCGAAGGACATGATCAAGAAGGTCATGGATGGCGACAAGATGATCCCGGTCGACGTGCTCTATCCGCCGGCAATGGTCGGTACCGCGCTCGAAATGACCGCCGCCAATTTCTACGGCCAGGTCCCGGTTCGCGGCGTCTACACGATCGATGCCACGCTGGTGACGAAGGACAACGCGAAGGACTTCTACTTCCCGGACTCCCCGTTCTGATCTGATGACATGAAGGCCGCCCGGGACATGATGATCCGGGCGGCTTTTCTTTCGCCTTTTCGTGGGTCTCATCCGCACTTTCACATTGCCCGATCCGCCAAAGGCCGATAGCTTTCCACGCGCTGTGGTACGTACCGCAAAAATTTCTGAGACAGGCCGCGAGGATCGGCCGAGTTCCTGGGAGGACGCCGATATGAAGACGATCAAGGGCCCGGCCCTGTTTCTTGCACAGTTCGCGGGTGATGCCGCACCGTTCAATTCCTGGGACTCGATCACCAAATGGGCCGCCGATATAGGCTACAAGGGCGTGCAGGTTCCAAGCTGGGACGGCCGCTTCATCGACCTGAAGAAGGCCGCATCCTCCAAGGCCTATTGCGATGAATTTGCCGGCAAGGCACGCGAGAACGGCGTCGAGGTTACGGAACTCTCGACGCACCTGCAGGGGCAGCTCGTTGCCGTGCATCCTGCCTATGACGAAGCCTTCGATGGCTTTGCGGCGCCGGAAGTGCGCGGCAATCCGAAAGCACGGCAGGAATGGGCGGTCGAGCAGGTGAAGATGGCGCTGACGGCGTCGAAGCATCTCGGCCTCGATGCGATGGCGAGCTTCTCCGGCGCTCTCGCCTGGCCCTTCGTCTATCCCTGGCCGCAGCGTCCCGCCGGCCTCGTCGAGACTGCCTTCGATGAGCTGGCGAAACGCTGGAAGCCGATCCTCGACCATGCCGAGGATTGCGGCGTCGATGTCTGCTACGAGATCCATCCGGGCGAGGACCTGCACGACGGCATCACCTACGAGATGTTCCTGGAGCGCACCGGCAATCATGCCCGCGCCTGCATGCTCTACGATCCCTCGCACTACATCCTGCAGTGCCTCGACTATCTCGACAATATCGACATCTACAAGGACCGCATCCGCATGTTCCATGTGAAGGATGCCGAGTTCAATCCGACGGGTCGGCAGGGGGTCTATGGCGGCTATCAGGGCTGGGTGAACCGCGCCGGCCGCTTCCGCTCGCTGGGCGACGGCCAGGTCGATTTCGGCGCCGTCTTCTCCAAGATGGCCGCGAACGATTTCGCCGGCTGGGCCGTGGTTGAATGGGAATGCGCGCTGAAGCATCCGGAAGACGGTGCCCGTGAGGGTGCGGAATTCGTGAAGGCCCATATCATCCGCGTGACGGAAAAGGCCTTCGACGATTTTGCCGACAGCGGCACCGATCAGGCCGCGAACCGGCGTATGCTGGGACTTTAAGGAGGAACACCGCATGGCAATCGAAGGAAGCGCAAGCGAAACACGGGAACGCCGCATCCGGCTTGGCATGGTCGGCGGCGGCTCCGGCGCCTTCATCGGCGCGGTGCACCGCATCGCGGCCCGGCTGGACGATCATTATGAGCTGGTCGCCGGTGCGCTGTCGTCCTCGCCGGAAAAGGCCGAGCAGTCGGCGCGCGAACTGGGGCTCGACCCGTCGCGCAGCTATGGCAGTTTCAAGGAAATGGCCATCCGCGAGGCCAAGCTGAAGAACGGCATCGAGGCGGTGGCGATCGTCACGCCGAACCATGTGCATTACGAGGCGGCGAAGGAATTCCTGAAACGCGGTATCCATGTCATCTGCGACAAGCCGCTGACCTCGACGCTGCCGGATGCGCGCAAGCTGAAGACGCTCGCCGAGGAGAGCGATGCGCTCTTCGTGCTCACCCACAATTACACAGGCTATCCGATGGTCCGTCAGGCCCGCGAAATGGTCGCGAACGGCGAACTCGGCACGATCCGGCTGGTGCAGATGGAATATCCGCAGGACTGGCTGACGGAAGACATCGAGAGCAGCGGCCAGAAACAGGCGGCCTGGCGCACGGATCCCAGCAAGTCGGGCGCGGGCGGCTCCACCGGCGATATCGGCACGCATGCCTATAATCTTGGCTGCTTCGTCTCCGGTCTGGAGCTGGAAGAGCTCTCGGCCGATCTCGACAGCTTCGTGCCGGGCCGCAAGCTCGATGACAACGCCCATGTCATGATGCGTTTCAAGGAGAAGGACGGCGCCCGCGCCAAGGGTATGCTGTGGTGCAGCCAGGTCGCGCCCGGCCATGAGAACGGCCTGAAGGTGCGCGTCTATGGTACCAAGGGCGGCCTCGAGTGGGTGCAGGCCGATCCGAACTATCTCTGGTACACGCCCTTCGGTGAGCCGAAGCGCCTGATCACCCGCAACGGTGCCGGCTCGGGTGCCGCCGCCGCTCGCATGAGCCGCGTGCCGTCGGGACATCCGGAAGGCTACCTCGAAGGCTTCGCCAATATCTATTCGGAAGCTGCACGTGCGATCTATGCCAAGCGCAGCGGCGCCAAAGCCGATCCCGCCATCACCTATCCGACGATCGATGACGGCCTCAAGGGCATGCTGTTCGTCGATGCCTGCGTGCAGTCGTCGAAGAAGAACGGCGCCTGGGTCAAGGTCTGAGGCACTTTGCCTGCCGGCCGTCGCGTGTAGCGGCGGCCGCTGGGACTATTCGAAAATGCTGCCGAGGCGGAGCACCAGCTTCTTGTCGAAGAGGTGGCCGCGGTCGAACATCCAGTTGAGCGCGTCGCGCGTCGTCCAGGCGCGTTTGTAGGGGCGGGCGCTGGTCAGGGCCTCGAACACATCGCAGACGGTGGAAAGCCGGATTTCCTGGCTCAGTTGCTCGGCCTTGAGGCCGAGCGGATAGCCGCTGCCGTCGAGCACTTCATGGTGGAACCGGGTGATGTCGAGCGTCAACGGCGACAGGGTGCCGAGCTCCCTCAACAGCCGGTAGCCGATTTCGGGATGGCCGCGCACCACGCTTTTCTCCGCCGCCTCCAGCTGGCCGGTTTTGTTGAGAATGGCGTTCGGCACCATCAGCTTGCCGACATCGTGTAGGAGGCCGGCGACGCCGAGCTCTCGAACCGTCGCGTCGTCATAGTCGAGCAGCCGTGCAAGGCGCATCATCAGCGCGCTGACGGCAAGCGAGTGCACATAGGTGCCTTCGTCCTTGGATTTCAGGCGCGTGACCTTCAGGAAGACATCGGGGGCGGCGTCGATACGGTCGGAAATCTCGTCGGCGACCGGCCCAAGCATTTCGACCCGCAAATCGCCGGAGCGCACGGCGGCGAAGCTGTCGCGCAGCGCGCTTGCGCTCCGGGCTACGCTTTCCTGCGTCTGCTTGCGTTCCTCCGCTGCAAGGGTAGCATCCGCATCGATATCGATCGTGCTGCGTTGCGTGTTGATCAACGCATAGGTCGCAGATGTGGCGAGAATAGCCCGCACGGTCTCGTCGGACTGGATGAGAAAGCGCCGGCCGGAGAATTCGCTGGCGGTGCATTCCACGGACTCGACGAACATGCCTTTGCGTACGAGATGCTTCGGAATTCTCCGTACCACGTCTGTGTCCTCATCCCTGCTCACTGATATTTTGCAGGAACAAAACCTAATCTTTGTTTAAGCATGCTCTGTTTTATGGCGCATTCTGTGGCTTTTACGAAAACGCCGATTGCGGTTTTGCGCCATTGATTTTTGCTCGTTCTCGCCTTACTGCAACGTTGCAGTAGCGCCTGCTCCAGGTTGCCCACATCGAGAGACGCCCCATGATCGACCCTAAGACCCTTGCCGACCGTTTTCCCGGCGATTTCGTGTTCGGCGTGGCAACCGCCGCTTTCCAGATCGAGGGGGCATCGAAGCTCGACGGCCGCAAGCCGTCGATCTGGGATGCGTTCTCCAACATGCCGGGGAGGGTCTATGGCCGCCATAACGGCGATGTCGCCTGCGATCACTATAACCGCCTCGAGCAGGACCTCGATCTGATCCAGTCGCTCGGCGTGGAGGCCTACCGTTTCTCCATCGCATGGCCGCGCATCATTCCCGAGGGCACGGGGGCGGTGAACGAGAAGGGCCTCGATTTCTATGATCGGCTGGTCGATGGCCTGAAGGCACGTGGCATCAAGGCCTTTGCGACGCTCTATCACTGGGACCTGCCGCTGATGCTGGCGGGTGACGGCGGCTGGACGGCGCGGCAGACGGCCTATGCCTTCCAACGTTATGCCAAGACGGTTATCGCTCGGCTCGGCGACCGGCTGGATGCGGTGGCGACCTTCAACGAGCCCTGGTGCTCCGTCTGGCTGAGCCACCTCTACGGCATCCATGCGCCGGGTGAGCGCAACATGGATGCGGCCCTTCACGCGCTGCATTTCACCAATCTGGCACATGGTCTTGGCGTTGCGGCGATCCGCGCCGAACAGCCGAACCTCCCCGTCGGCCTCGTGCTGAACGCCCATTCCGTCTATGCCGGCAGTGACAGTGCGGCCGACCAGGATGCCGCCGCGCGCGCCTATGATTTCCACAACGGCGTCTTCTTCGGTCCGGTCTTCAAGGGCGAATATCCCGAACGCTTCCTTTCCGCACTCGGCCATCGTATGCCGGAAATCGAGCCGGGCGACATGGAGACGATTGCCCAGCCGCTCGACTGGTGGGGCCTCAACTATTACACGCCGATGCGTGTGGCGGATGACCCGACCGAGGGCGCGGATTTCCCGGCGACGCGGCCCGCGCCGCCGGTGGTGGATATCAAGACCGATATCGGCTGGGAGGTCTTTGCGCCGGCACTCGGCGATCTCATCCGCAAGCTCAATGCGGACTATGCGCTGCCCGATTGCTACATCACGGAAAATGGCGCCTGCTACAATATGGGCGTGGAAAACGGCGTGATCGACGACCAGCCGCGCCTCGACTATATCGCCGACCATCTCGGCATCACGGCGGACCTGATCGGTGAAGGTTATCCGATGCGCGGTTATTTCGCCTGGAGCCTGATGGACAATTTCGAATGGGCGGAAGGCTACAGAATGCGCTTCGGCATCGTGCATGTCGATTACGACACACAGGTGCGTACCGTGAAGAAGAGCGGCGAATGGTACGGCGCGCTCGCCGGTCAATTCCCGAAGGGCAACCACAAGCCGGCCGCTTGATCGCGATATCAGAAATTACTGATATTGGCGCCGTCAACGTAAAGGATTCATAACGCTTCTGCCGCATCATTCTCCTCTGGTTGGAGAACCTGATGCGGCGGCTTGCGCACCACCTTTCCGGAATGCTCGGCGCCCGGCGGCTTACGGTCGTTCTCGGGGTGCTTGGCTCGTTTGCGATCGTCGTCAGCCTTGCCACCGTGCTCGTCATGATGGCGCTGGGCTTCCTCGCCAACCGGGCAAACGAACTCGACGAGGAACGCACACGCCAGACCGTGTTCGGCGCGCTCTCCTCCATGCGCAGTTCCATCGTCACCACCGTGCGCGACTATTCTGTCTGGGACGATGCGGCCGAGCGCGTCTACGGCACACCCGATATGCCTTGGCTCGTCACCAATTTCGGTCTTGCTACCGAAGGCGGACCGCTGTTCGATACCGTCTTCCTTGTCGACGAGAAGGGCGGCACGATGCTCGCCTATCGCAATGGCGTGCCCTTCGACATGGATGCCGGGACCTTCGGCGGCGCGGCTTTCGAGACGATGCGTCGGGAGGTGATCGAAGCGGGGCTCACGCCGGGCACGGAAATCGGTGCCTTCCTTCGCACATCGAAAGGCTCGGCCGTCGCCGCCATTTCCGCCATCCGGCCCGCCTCCGATGCCGTCAAGGCACCGCAAAGTGGTATGCGAACGCTTTTCATCCTGCGGCACCTGACGCCCGCCCGCATCTCGAAGATATCGGACAATTTCCTCGTTTCCGGCCTTCTGCTGACGGATACCGCGCCGGCAACCGGCGATGCCGTCG
Organism: Shinella sp. M27; assembly: GCF_049199905.1. Taxonomy (NCBI): domain Bacteria; kingdom Pseudomonadati; phylum Pseudomonadota; class Alphaproteobacteria; order Hyphomicrobiales; family Rhizobiaceae; genus Shinella; species Shinella sp. M27. Next base: position 140,832 of record NZ_JBLZPK010000060.1, on the reverse strand, counting down.
CGCTCAACGGCCCCGACGGCAAACCGCTCGGTTATCTCTCCTGGACACCGGAAGCGCCGGGCGACAAGAGCTATGATCAGGTGCGCCCACTCGTGCTTCTGGCGCTTGCCGGTGTGATCGTCTTCTTCGTGCTCCTGGTGCTGACGGGGGCGATCTTCGCCGTCCGCCTCAAGGCGGATGAGAACAGTGCACGCTTGCAGGCGCTCACCGACCGGCTGAGCGGGCTTCGCAACCGCACCGGCCTCTATCTCGGCCTCGACGAGTTGAATGCGCGGGCAGTTGCGGAAGCGTGCGATGTGCTGATGCTCTATCTTGATCTCGACGGCTTCAAGGACGTCAATGATTTCTACGGCCATGCGGTCGGCGACCGGCTCATTCGCGGTGTTTCCGCCGGCCTGTCCCGCCTCGTGCCTGAAGACGCCATGCTCGCCCGCATTGGCGGCGATGAATTCGCCATCGTGTTCCTTGCCGGCGCTGATGGCGCGGAAACGGAACGGTTGACCCGCGCGCTCCTCGACTTCTTCACCGAGCCCTTCGCCATCGGCGAACGCGTCGCCATCGTCGGCGCCAGCATCGGCATTGCCGTGTCACATCGGGGCGCCGTTGCAGGCGAAGAGCTGTTGCGGCGCGCCGATGTCGCCATGTATCGCGCCAAACATGCCGGCCGCGGCCGCGCCATGCACTATGAAACGCTGATGGACGACGACCGCGACCTGCGGCGCGAAATGGAGGAGGCCCTCAGGGCGGCGGTGGGGCGCGGCGAGATCGATGTCGCCTACCAGCCGATCGTCCGTGCCCGCGGACGCGATATCTGCGGCGTCGAGGCGCTGGCGCGCTGGACGCGCGACGGCCAACCCGTGCCGCCTGATGTCTTCATTCCGCTGGCGGAGGCGACAGGCATCATCGACGCGCTCGGTCCGCTGATCCTGAAACGGGCTTGCGAAGCGGCGCGGCAATGGCCCGATCTCGGCGTTTCGATCAACGTCTCGCCGGCGCAGTTCCGCAATCCCTATTTCCCGGATCAGGCACTCGCGACCATCGCGGCGGCGGGCATCGATCCCGCGCGCATCACGCTCGAAATCACCGAGGGCTATTTCATCCAGAATCCCGGCCGGGCGAAGCTTGTCATGGACCGCTTGAAGGCGGGCGGCGTGCGCATCGCGCTCGATGATTTCGGCGCAGGCTTTTCGTCGATCGGTTATCTCATCCGCTTCGGTTTCGACCGCATGAAGATCGACCGCTCGCTCACCATGGCCGGGCAGCAGTCGATCAAGGGCGGCGCGATGCTGCAGGCGACGGTGGCGCTTGCCGCGTCCTTCGATATGCCCGTCACCGCCGAGGGCGTGGAGACGGCCGAGCAGGCGGCCTTCCTGCATCTGTGCGGCTGCGATCAGCTCCAGGGCTATTTCTACGGACGGCCGATGAGCGAAAAGGCGATCTGCGACCTCATCGCCCCGCCGGCTTCTCCGCAAAGCATTGCCGGCTGATCACTTGCCGAGGTGGCGTTCACCGCGCTGTTTTGCCAGATCCATCTGCTTCTGCCGCTGGCGAAAGCGCATGCGGTCCTCTTCGCTGCGGGTTCCATGGCAATGCGCGCAGGATACGCCCGCCTCGTAGAGCGGGGACGCGATCTCTTCCGCTGTCAGCGGATGGCGGCAGGCGCGGCAGAGTTTGAGATCGCCTTCTTCCAGGCCATGCAGCACAGAGACGCGTTCGTCGAAGACGAAGCAGGCGCCTTCCCAGAGGCTTTCCTCCGGCGGCACCTCCTCGAGATATTTCAGGATGCCGCCCTTGAGGTGATAGACCTCCTCGAAACCTTCTTGCTTCATGAAGGCAGTCGCCTTCTCGCAGCGGATGCCGCCGGTGCAATACATGGCGATCTTCGGCTTGTTGTGAAGGCCGGTATTGTTGCGCACCCAGTCCGGAAACTCGCGGAAGGTCTTGGTGTTCGGATCGACCGCACCCTTGAAGATGCCGATCGCCGTCTCGTAGTCGTTGCGGGTATCGATGACGATCGTATCGGGATCGGAAATCAGCGCGTTCCAGTCGCGCGGGTCGACATAGGTGCCGACGGAGCGCGTGGGGTCGATATCCTCGACGCCCATGGTGACGATCTCCTTCTTGAGCCGCACCTTCATGCGCAGGAAGGGCATGGCGCTGGCATGGCTTTCCTTGTGCTCCAGGCCGGAAAATTCCGGCTGGTTGCGCAGGAAGGACAAGACGGTGCGGATGCCGGCGGCCGGGCCGGCGATCGTGCCGTTGATGCCTTCATGGGCGAGCAGCAGCGTGCCGCGCACGCCGTTTTCCTCGCAAAGCGCCTGCAAGGGATCGCGCAGCTCCGCAAAGCGCGGAACCGAGACGAAATGGTAGAGCGCGGCAACCAGGAAGCCGTCATTCGCCGGCTGCGAAGAAATCTCGTGTGCGATGTCTGTCATGGGGCCGCCACATACAGCTTTCGCGCTTTTCAGGCAATGCGGCGCAAAAGCGCGCTATAGTTATGCCAGTTGATGCAGGTGGGCGCCATCGCTCGCGCCGAGCGCCATTGACTGGTTGGAATACTGGCTTTCGCCCGTGACTTCGCGGCCAACCCAGTTCGGCAGCTGCGGATCGTCGTGGATCGAGGAAAGCTCTACTTCGGCAATGACAAGGCCGCGATGGGCGCCGCTATAGACATCGACCTCCCAGACATAGCCTTCATGCGGCACCTTGTAGCGCACCTTCTCGATGATGGTGCCGACAGTGTGGCGCAGCATGTCCTCGGCCTCTTCGCGGCTGATCTCGACTTCATATTCGTCGCGGACGAGGGCTGTATGGCCGACTTTGATCGTGAGGCGGGCACGCCCGTCGCCATAGATGCGAACGCGCAGCGACCGATCGTCCTGGGCCACGATATAGGCTTGCCTTATCGCGACGCCTTCGTTTGCGAAGGTGCGCCATCGCTGGCCCGACACCAGGAACTTCCGCTCGATCTCTTTAGCCATAGGCTTGCTTTCGCTGTCTCTGAGATGGGCTTGGGCGAGCGAAGACTACACGATACGTGTGTCATGACAAGTCCATGAATCAGGCTTAAGGCTCGACACAAGGTCGCAGACGCGCTATGTCGAGCAAAATTCAATCGTTTTAAAAGGTCCATGCCATGAGCGAGAAGAACGCCAAGCTCCTGTCCGTCCTGAAGCTGCAGCCGGTAGTGCCGGTGCTGGTTATCGATGACCTCAAGACGGCCGTGCCGTTGGCGCGAGCGTTGGTCGCGGGCGGCCTCAAGGCGATCGAAATCACGCTGCGCACACCGGCCGCTCTCGAAGCGATCCGTGCGGTCGCCAACGAGGTCGAGGGTGCCGTCGCCGGCGCGGGCACGATCCTCAATGCCGCGCAGTTCGAAGCCGCCGTCGAGGCCGGCTCGCAGTTCATCGTCAGCCCCGGCACGACGCAGGAGCTGATCGACGCCGCTGCCGATTCCGACATTCCGCTGCTGCCGGGTGCGGCGACCGCCAGCGAAGTCATGGGCCTGCGCGAAGAGGGCTATCAGGTGCTGAAATTCTTCCCGGCCGAGCAGGCCGGCGGCGCTGCCTACCTGAAGTCGCTGTCCTCGCCGCTCGCCGGCACGCTGTTCTGCCCGACCGGCGGCATCTCGCTCTCGAATGCCCGCGACTACCTTTCACTGCCGAACGTCGTTTGCGTCGGCGGCTCCTGGGTCGCGCCGAAGGACCTCGTCGCCAAGGGTGACTGGGCGGGCATCGAGAAGCTCGCCGCCGAAGCAGCCGCGCTCAAGGGCTGAACAAGGTTCAACGGATTTGCAGACGGGCGGCCTTCGGTCGCCCGTTATGCGTTTGTAATCGGGCGCGCGCATTCCTATCTTGCCTTTGCACTAGGCAGGAGAAACGGAGACGCTCCCTATGTTTGACGCCAAGAAGTTGCTTGACCAGTTCCTCGGTTCGCAGGTGCCCGGTGCCGGGGGATCCGTGCGCGACCGCGCCGGCCAGGTCACCCAGCTTGCCAAGGACAATCCGCTTGCCTCGATTGCCATTGCCGGCGTGCTGCTTGGCACGGGCACCGGCCGTCAGGTTGCGGGCTCCGCGCTGAAGCTCGGCAGCCTCGCGGCGATCGCCGGCCTCGGCTACCAGGCCTATAAGAATTACAAGGCGGGTCAGGATCCGGTCGAGACGACGCAGGCCGGCACGCCCGAGCTTCTGCCGCCGCCGACCGATTCCGGCTTTCATCCCGAGGCCGTCAGCACCGACTTCGCGCTGATCCTCGTGCGCGCCATGATCGCCGCCTCGCGCGCCGATGGCCATATCGACGATGCCGAGCGCGCCCGCATCATGGACAAGCTGAAGGTTTCCGGCCTCGGCGAGGATGCCGCGAAGTTCCTCGAAGACGAGCTCGCCAACCCGATCGATCTCGATGCGATCGTCGCGGCCGCGACGACCGAGGAACACCGTGTCGAGCTCTACACGGCCTCGCGCCTCGCCATCGAGCCGAAGACGCGTGCCGAGCGCGGCTACCTCGACCTGCTCGCCGGCCGCCTCGGCCTTGCCGATGCGCTGGTCGGTCATATCGAGGCGACGGTTTCTGCCGCCACCGTTTAAGTTTTGCCGGGAGCGGCTGAACGCCGCTCCCTGCTTTCCACATTGCTTCACGCCGCCCGCTGTTCTATCCCTTCGGCACGACCGAAGGAGAATTCTGATGCGCGATCTCAAGGACTGGAAGGGTTGCCCGCCGCCGGCACCCGTGACGCTCGAAGGCCGTTATGTGCGCCTTGAGCCCTATGATCGTGCCAAGCATCTTCAGGCACTCTGGGACACCTTCGGCGGCATGCAGATCAATCCGCTGCTGCGCTATTTCGCCCAGGCCGATTTTACCGGCATCGAGGGTTTCGATGCCTGGTCGGAAGCGGTCATCACGTCCGGCTGGGTGCGCGAAGTGATCGTCGACAAGGCGAGCGGCAAGCCTGTCGGCATGGCGCATTACATGCGGCCGGACCCGGCGAACGGCGTCGTCGAAATCGGCGGCATCGCCCATGGCGGCGGCATGTCGCGTTCGCCGCTTTCCACCGAGGCGCAGTATCTGCTCGCCAAGCACATGTTCGAGGACTTGGGTTACCGCCGCTACGAGTGGAAATGCCACAACGGCAATGAGCCGAGCAAGCGCACCGCCACCCGCCTCGGCTTCAGCTTCGAAGGCGTCTTCCGCCAGCATATGCTGTCGAAGGGCGAAAACCGCGATACGGCCTGGTTCTCGATCATCGACGGCGAATGGCCTGTCATCGCCAAGGCCTTCGATCTCTGGCTGTCGCCGGAGAATTTCGACGCGGACGGGCAGCAGAAACGCAAGCTCGAAGACATTCGCGCCGAGATCGCCAAGGCGGATGCGGCATGAGCGAGGACGGCAAGGGAAAGTCCGCGGCGCTTGCGGCGCTCATCATCCTCATCGGCACGGGCGTGGTGTTCTACTTCCTGCCGCGGGTGATGATCGCCATCGGCGGCTTTTCGCCGTTGCTTGCCGGCGTCTTCGGCACGCTGATCGTGCTCGGCTTCTTCCTGCTCTTCTGGCTGCGCGCCCGCTATCAGCGCAATCGCGGCAATTAAGCCTGTAACGAAGCGCCGAGCAGTAAGAGTCCCAGGATCATCACCATGAGAGCGCCGCCGATTTCGATGGCGGTGCCGATGCGGGCGGCGGCCGAGCCGTTGCCGGCAAAGCGCAGCGCTGCCCCCTTGGCGGTGACGGCCAGCGTGGCCAGCGTCGAGACGGTGATCGCCGTCCCGATCGACATGGCGAGTACGGCAAGCACACCCCCGAAATAGAGGCCGTTGAGCAGCGCGAAGCTCAACACGATCAGTGCACCGGAGCACGGGCGAAGCCCCACGGCGACGATGGCTGACCAAGCCTCGCGGAGCGCAAAGCGTTCGCCCTTCAGCAGCGACGGATCCGGCGCGTGCGCATGGCCGCAGGTCGAGCAGATTTCTCCGGCGTGATGATGATGATGGTGGTGGTGACCGTGGTCGTGGTGCTCATGTGTGCCATGCACCTCCACAGCCTGCGCACCAAGGGCGGAGGCACGGCGCGCGGACGGCCGCAGCTTCTTGAAAAGCAGCCAGGCGCCGAAGAGGGCGATGAGGGCGTAGCTGCCGGTTTCGAGCGCGCGGGTGGCGTCCGTCATCGAGACCGTGGTGCCGCGCAGGAAGAGATAGGCCGCGCCGACCAGCAGGATGGCGACCACGCCTTGCAGGAGAGAGGACAGGAAGGATAGGAGCACACCGCGCTTCAGCTCCACCTCGTTTGCCAGCATATAGGAGGAGATGACTGCCTTGCCGTGGCCGGGGCCGGCGGCATGGAAGACGCCATAGGCGAAGGAGAGGCCGACCAGCGTCGAGGCCGCCCATGGGTTTTCGCGCATGTCCTTCAGCGCGCCCGTCATCAGGCGGTAGAAACCCTGCTGCTGCGCATTGATCCAGCCGAACAGGCTGCCGAACGTGCCCGTGGTGTTGAAACCCGGCTCGGCCGAGCCGATGCCGAGCGGCGAGGCGGCATGCGCGAGGCCGGCGGTTGCTACGACGGTGGCAGCCAGCGTGAGAAGGGCGAGCGTGCGGCCGCGGCTCAGCATGTCACTTCCAGGCGGGTGGCGAAGAGTTTCGTCATGTCGGTGCCGGTCGGGTCGTTGAAGAAGGCGTCGGTCAGCTTGTCCTGGTTCTGCGCCAGCACCTCGTCCGCATCGGGCCGCACGACGGCATGTTTGCAGGCGGCGAACTTGTCGCCGACGGCGACGAGGTCGTCATCCGAGGAAAAATCCATCGAGGCATACATGGTTGGGTCATAGACGCCGAAGGTGAGCGTGCCCTTGAGCGGCATGACTTCACCGGGTTTCACGGTGAAGAACATCAGGAGCTGGCCGTCCTTGTAGTCGACATTGATCACGTCGGGCTTTGCGACCTTGATGGTTCGGCCGTCCTCGGTGATCGTCGTGTAGTAGCTGAACTCCTCCAGCGACTCGAGCACCGTCTTGCCGACCTCGGCCAGTTCGTCGGGGTCGAGCTCAGCATTGCTGTTCTTGTCGAAGTCCATCACGACGCTTGCCGAAAACATCTCGTCGAAGCGCCAGACATTGCGCAATTCGCTGATCATGCCGTCATCGCCGGCCACCACCTCCAGCCGCGCCTCCGCAAAGATATGCGGATGGGCAAGTGCTGCGGCCGGGGCAAGGAGGGCTGCGCCCGCGGCGAGAAGAGGGAGGTATCGCATCAGTTTCAAGCCTCTTGCAGCGCGGAAGCGGGCGTCGGAATCGACCGTTTGAATGGAGCCGAAATGGGTCGGAATTGGGACTTTTTGCCGGGGCAATTCCCGACGCAAAACCGCTCCACACTTTTGCTGGATTTGCGTCAGGCCTCAATTCCCGGATTGCGGCGGAACCAGGCGTGCAGGAAATCGACGAAGGTGCGCACCTTCGCGGGCAGATAGCGCCGGTGCGGATAGATCGCATAAATGCCGCGGTCGGTCGGAAGATAATCCTCGAGGATCGAGACGATGCGGCCGGAATCGAGACAGGAACGGGCGATGAAGGCGGGGACCTGCGCGACGCCGAGGCCGCTTGCCGCCGCCCGCACGGCTGCCGTCGGGCTGTTCACCTCGATATGGCCGCTGACGGGAACGGAAAAACCGGCACCCTTCTCGTCGATGAAACGCCAGTTGCTGTGCGATTTGCCGTTGGTATCGATGATGCAGGGCAGGCGGGCGAGATCGCTCGGGTGATTGATCGGGCCGACCCGGTCGAGGAACTCCTGGCTGACGCACATCTTCAGGTAAAAATCGCCGATCTTGCGGGCGATCAGCGCCGAATCCTCCAGCCGCGTGATGCGCACGGCGACATCGAAGCCTTCCTCGACGAGATCGACGAAGCGATCGTCGGAGACGATTTCGAGCGACAGTTCCGGATGTTCCTTGCCGAAATCGATCAGCGACTGGCCGATATCGGCATCGACGAAGGTGCGCGGGGCGGAGACCTTCAGCTTGCCGCGCAGGTCCGTGTTCTTCTCGCGCACGAGATCGGCGAGATTGTCGATTTCCTTCAGGATGTCGGAGGCGGTGCGGTAGTAGGTGTGGCCGGGTTCGGTCATCGAGAACTGGCGGGTGGTGCGGTTGAGCAGCAACGCGCCGAGTTCGTCTTCGAGTTCGCGCACATATTTGGACAGGAGCGCCTTCGACCGGCCGGTCTTGCGCGAGGCTGCGGAAAAGCCTTCGGCATCGACGACGTCGATGAAGGCCCGGATTCGGGTCAATGTATCCATGTGTCCCCACTTGAATGATGCGTCGCGCGTGCCTGTTTTTCAGGGATTGCGGCGCATGCCCGGCGGCCTGACGGCCGGGCGCATAAAGGAATGCAACGAAAACCAGTTCCGCGAATGTCGTGGTTCGGGGAATATTTTCAATAGGAGCCCGCAAAAAACCTCTTGATTACGACAGCGATTCTTCTTATCTCCCCCTTGCCCAAAGTCGCACGTGCCTGTGGGTGTCCGCCGACCCTCGATTTGGTGAGGAATTCGGTAAGGTACCTGGAATTAACCCCTCCAGTCGTTTCTCCGGCCAACCGGAAGAGCGAGGACATCTTGAAGCAACGACGGTGCGGGCCTTTCTGGTGTCTGCCGGCTTTCCAACAGCCGGGGTTACTGAAGAGGCACACCTTCATTGCCGGACGTGCGGTCGGGTTTTCCCACCAATCAATGGCAGACAAAGCGAATTGAAGCCTAGGCGGGCTTCTGTTCACCGATCGCGCATGATGCGCATGCTTGGTTCCGGGGTCTCCACCGGCTGGTTCCATCGCATGCCCGCATCTGCCCTTTGTCCTCTGGGATTGTTCCCGGAGAAACCTGGATATGGGGAATACCGAGATGGCTTCTGCACGTATTATCGACTTCCTGAACACCCGACGTCCCGACGGCCCGTGCCTCGTGGTCGACCTCGATGTCGTGCGCGACAATTTCAAGGCGTTCCGCCACGCGCTGCCCGACAGCTCGATCTACTATGCCGTCAAGGCCAACCCGGCGCCGGAAGTCCTGCGCCTGCTCGCCTCCATGGGCTCCAATTTCGATTGCGCGTCCGTCGCCGAAATCGAAATGGCGCTCGATGCCGGTGCCACCCCGAGCCGTATCTCCTTCGGCAACACGATCAAGAAGGAACGCGACGTCGCCAAGGCGCATGCGCTCGGTGTTTCGCTCTTCGCCGTCGACAGCCATGAGGAAGTCGAGAAGATTTCGCGTGCCGCTCCGGGTGCCCGCGTGTTCTGCCGCGTCCTGACGGATGGCGAAGGGGCCGAATGGCCGCTGTCGCGCAAGTTCGGCTGCGTGCCGCAGATGGCCGTCGATGTGCTCGTTTACGCCCACCAGAACGGTCTCGTCTCCTATGGCGTGTCGTTCCATGTCGGCTCGCAGATGACGAAGGTCGATGCCTGGGATTCGGCGCTTGCCGATGCCAAGCGCGTCTTCGTGCAGCTGAAGAAGCAGGGCATCGAGCTCAAGATGGTCAATATGGGCGGCGGCTTCCCGACGAAGTACCTGCGCGACGTGCCCTCGGCGGAAGCCTATGGCAAGGCGATCTTCGGCGCGCTGAAGAAGCACTTCGGCAACCAGATCCCGGAAACCATCATCGAGCCGGGCCGCGGCATGGTCGGCAATGCGGGTGTCATCAAGGCGGAAGTCGTTCTCGTCTCGAAGAAGTCCGACAACGACAACCATCGCTGGGTCTTCCTCGACATCGGCAAGTTTGGCGGTCTCGCCGAAACCATGGACGAGGCGATCCGTTACCCGATCCGCACCGCGCGCGATGCAGACGAAATGGAGCCCTGCGTGCTCGCCGGCCCGACCTGCGATTCGGCCGACGTGATGTACGAGAAGAACATGTATCCGCTGCCGGTCTCGCTTTCGATCGGCGACGAGGTTCTGATAGAGGGCACCGGCGCCTACACGACGACCTATTCGGCCGTCGCCTTCAACGGCTTCGAGCCGCTCAAGGCCTACGTCATCTAAGCCTGTCGGCGCTCCCGTTTCGCGCGGGAGCGCCAGCTTCACAATTCGTTCCAGACACCGTTTGAATCGGTTTTGAGCACGGGAGGCCCAGAGATGGCCACTGTTCTTGATTCTGTCCGCGCGTTCTTCGCGCATGCCACTTTCACCATCGACCAGGAAAATGCCGGCGATGTCGTCGCGCGCGAGCGCCTGCTCGACCGCGTCATGGGTGAGGCCCGCTTCCGCAAGTCGTCGGAAAAGATCCGTCGCGGCCGCCTGCCGGCCGAAGGCCTGGCGCTGGTCGCGCGTGATCCGGATGGCCATGTCATCGGCACGGTGCGGCTGTGGAATGTCGAGGCCGGCGTCGATTCCGACGGCAATGCCGTGTCCGCGCTGCTGCTCGGCCCGCTCGCCGTCGATTGCCAGCATGAAGGCAAGGGCATTGGCGGCGCGCTGGTGCGGGCTGCCATCACCGAGGCGCGCGACCGTGGTCACGGTGCCGTGCTGCTGGTCGGCGATCCGGAATATTACGAGCGCTTCGGCTTCTTTGCCGACAAGGCGCAGCACCTCGTCATGCCCGGCCCCTTCGAGCGCCGCCGGTTCCTGGCGCTGGAGTTGCAGGACGGCTGGCTTTCCGGTGCGGCCGGCATGCTCGTCGCGAGCGGCCGGCGCCTTGCCGCGGATCTGCGCAAGGCGGCCTGACGGCGCCGGTTTGACTTCAAGGCGAAGGTGCGCTATCGGGACGGCAGGGTGAGAGCCCCCGCCGTCCGCGAGCGCAAGCTTGGTGAAGTCTCTCGTTTCAGACAATCGGTCTTCCAGCTTCATGCATGCGAACCGGTGGCAATGCGGGCTCCCTCCGAAATGACGCATGCAACGACTGGAGTCCCGACATGCGTCCGACATCGACGCCCCTTCCATCCCTCGATGCCCTGAAAGACCAGGCGAAGCGTCTGCGCGCGCGTTTTGCCGCCGATGGCGAAGCGATTTCTCATTCCCGCGCACTGGAGCTGATCGCCGCGCAATACGGCTTTCGCGACTGGAACACGTTGCATGCGGCCACCGGAAACCGGCCGCCGTTCAATCCGTGGATGCTCGGCTCGCGGGTCCGCGGCCACTATCTCGGCCAGCCCTTCGATGCGACGGTGCTCGGCGTGCAGGCGCTGACGAGCCAGCCCGGTCTCTACCGCATGACCCTGCATTTCGACGAGCCGGTGGACGTGGTGACCTTCGACAGTTTCTCCGCCTTCCGCCAGCGCGTGAACTGCACCGTCGACGAGACGGGGCGGACAGCGGCAAAAACGTCCGACGGGCGGCCGCATCTTGAACTGGAATGGTGAGCCGTCAGAACGAGCCCGTCATCCGCGCCGCAAGGCCGTCGACCGTGAAGTTGGCGGCCTTGTCGTTTTCGCGGCGCGCGAGGCGGCTGTATTCCAGCACCAGCGTCGCGCCCTTGCTCAGCGTATAAGCGAGCGTCGCCGACGCGGTTTTCGTGCGCGTGCGATAGTCGAAATAGAGCCAATCGCTATAGGCCTGTTCATAGGCCAGCGTCAGTTTCAGCTTTTCCGTCAGCGCTTTTTCCAGCGACAGGCCGATCGTGCGCACATCCTCGCCCAATGCGTCGTCGATATCGGCGAGCTGGATGTCGCGCCCGACTTTCGCCTTTAGAATGGCTTCGCGCGGCAACTGCCATGCGGCCTCGCCCTTCAGGAAGGGGCGCAGGCGCTGCACGCTCTTGCCGAGATCGGGGCTTGCGACCCCGACCACGCCCGCCTCCGCCAGCAGCGTGAGATTTCCGAAGACACGGCCATAGGCGAGCGAGCCGCGCAGCGTCTCGGCGGGAAACCGCCCGAAGGTCTTTTGTTCGGCCCGATCGATATGGTTGGTGCGGTATTGCAGCGTCGCCCCCACCTCGCCACCCAGGAGGGGGCGGATATGGCCTGCGGTCAGATCATAGAGCCGATTACCGGCTTCGAGCTGCGTGGGCCGCAGGCCCGCCAGCGTGAAATGCGCACGGCCCCGGTCCAGGCTGGAGAGCGAGGCGGTGAGATGGCTCTTGCCGCCATTGTGCGCGACGATGACGCCGACACTTCCCGCGGCCGCGATATCGGCTTTGCGGTAGCCGATCAGCAGACCCGGCAAGGCAAGAAAGATATCGCCGGAGCGCCGATGCTCGATGCCGCCCTTCAGGGTCAGCTTGATGGCCTCGCCGATGTCCCTGGTGAGGCCGAGCTCTACCCCTGCCGTGCTCTGGCTGGCGAAGGGATATCTGGCCACGCGTTGCACGCTTGCCGCAAGTCCATAGGCGAGTTGGGTTTCCTCCAGGGCGAGCGATCCCCGCAACGCCACCTTCGCCTCGCCGAAAGCGGCCGAAAGCGTCGTCGGATCCTTAAAAACATTTGAGGTCCAGCCACTCCCGATGCTGTAATCAAAAGTTGAATCGGCAATCGCGGAGTTGTGCTGAACCAGCAGGATTGCCGCGTAGACCAGGCCTTGAAGAGAACGCATCGAAAACTGTCCCTGTCCGTTAATGGAACAGAATCCTAAGGTTGCATGGTTAAAAATTCTCTCAATGGTTGATATTCGCGCCGTTATTGCAATTTAGCGTACTAAAAGTTGTACTCGGTCAGGATTCGTTAAACTTGTCCTTGTTATGGTTAACTCTTTGCTATGACTGGCAAATCCGGTTGTGTAAATCGCAGCTTATATTACCTTTGATTGCGTACCAATGAGGTGCACAACCGAAGGAGAGAGATCATGAACAAGACCCGCATCATTGCAATCGCTACCGTCATTGCTCTCGCCGGCGCTGGCCAGGCATCGGCCGGCGGCCTGCTCGGCCTCGGCATTCTCGGCAACAAGACCGGCGGTATCGTCATTGCCCCCAGTGTCGGCGTCGGTGTCGGCAATGTCCTCAGCGACAACGACGGCAACAGCATCCTGAACGGCGTTCTCAACAACAACCTGAACGGCACCCTGTCGGGCGTGCTGAACGGCAATGTGCTGGGCATTCTCAGCGGCGGCGGCGGCGACTGCGGCTGCAAGAAGCGCAATCACTGACCGCACCATCCCCGCCCTTGCGGTCGGTGGGCCCGGAGGAGCTTGTCTCTTCCGGGCTTATTCTATTCCAGGTTCAGCTGCCAGGAGATGCCGAAGCGATCCTGTACCCAGGTGAAAAGGCGGCTGAAACCGTAGTTATCGACCGGCATCAGGTCCGTGCCGTCAGCACCGAGTGCCGCGTGCAGCTCCCGGAGGCGGGTTTCCGACTCGCATTCGACGAAGAAGGAAAAGGATGGCGTGAAGGTGAAGCCGTGGGCGGCCGGGCTGTCGATGCACATCACCGACTGGCGGCCAAGGCTGAAGCGGGCACGGAAGACGGAGCCCTCCTTGCCGTCCTCGCCCGGTCCGTAGTGCTGAATGTCTTCAACGCGGCTGTCGGGGAAAAGGCCGATATAGAAGGTCATCGCCTCCTCGGCGCGACCTTCGAACATCAGGAACGGCGTGATCGACGAAACCATAGCATCCTCCTGTAGGAAGGCGGCATTATCCGGCGATGTCGATCACACCGCAATCACCGGCGTCGCTGGCAAAGGCTATGAGCTTGCCGCTCCTGCTCCAGGCCATGGAGGTAATGGCGCCCTTGCCGGGGCGGCGCAGCAACACTTCGCGGCTGTCGGCAAAACGCGCGGCGAGCACCATGCCGTCGGAATAGCCGATGGCGACGACCTCTTCCGCCGGGTGGCAGGCGACGGCCGTGACCATCACGTCAGCGCGGGTGCCGAGTTCCAGCGGCGGCTTGCCCATCGGGCCGTCCTTGGCCGAGAAGGGCCAGACAATGGCGGCCGGCGCACCCGAAGAGGCAAGCCACTTGCCCTTGGCGGACCAGGAGAGCGACTTCACCTTGGCGGGATAGCCGGTCATGCGCATGTGGCGTGTATCGGCGCCTACCTTGGTGTCGAGCTTCCAGCCGTGCAGGGCGTTTTCCTGCATGCTGGTCACGACGAAGCGGCCGTCGGGCGAGAAGGTGACGCCGGTATGGGCGCCCTTCCATTCGAGATCGACCGGCTGGCCGGCCATCGCCACCCAATGCAGCGAGACGCCGTTATAGCGGGCGATGCCGAGGCGCAGTCCCTTCGGCGCAAAGGCGATGCCTTCCACCGAACGGCTTTCGGTGAATTCCTTGATCGTGCCGTCGGCGAGGCGCACGCGCGCCGTGCGGCCCTCCGCAAAGCCGACCGCGCCCTGCGGGCCGGGTGCCACGACGGAGATCCACTTGCGCGGGACTTCGGCGATGAGCGTCACGTTACCATCGGCCGCGATCCGCTGCACCTTGCCGTCCTCGCCGCCCGTGATCAGCGTATCGTTCGCCTCGTCGCGCACGCAGGCCAGCAGCCCGTCATGCGCCTCCGTGACCTTCTGGCCATGGTCGAGGCGGTGGATGGTGCCGGAGGCGGAGGCGAAGAACGGCACGTCGCCGAGGAAAGCGGCCGCGATGACGTGGCCGTCGAGATCAAGAGGCGCGACTGTCGGCATCAGTTCTTCTGTGCCTCACAGGCCTTGAAGCTGCGTTCGATCTTCTCGCGATCAAGATCGCGACCGATGAAGACGAGGCGGCTTTCGCGCTTCTCGCCGTCCTTCCAGGCGCGCTGGTGGTCGCCTTCGACGATCATGTGCACGCCCTGCACGACATACCGCTCCTCATCGCCGGCAAAGGCGATGATGCCCTTCAGGCGCAGGATATTAGGGCCTTCCGTCTGGGTGATCTTCTGGATCCACTGGAAGAAGCGGTCCGGGTTCATGTCGCCGCCGCGCAACGAGATCGACTGCACCGTCACGTCATGGATCGGCGAGACGCCGTGGTCGTGGTGGTGGTCATGATCATGGTGGTGATCGTGGTCGTGATGATCGCGATCATGGTGGTGGTGATCATGATCGTGGCCATGGTGATGATGGTCGTGGCCGCAATCCGGGCCGCAGACATGGTCTTCGTGATCGTGGTCGAGGAAATGCGGATCGTTTTCCAGCGCCCGTTCCAGATTGAACGCGCCCTGGTCGAGAACTTTGGTCAGGTCGATTTCCGAGCGGGTCGTGCGATGGATGCGGGCGGACGGGTTGATGGCGCGCACCGTCGCCTCGATCTTCGCCAGTTCGTCGGCGCCGACGAGGTCAGTCTTGTTGATCAGCACGACATCGGCAAAGGCGATCTGGTCCTCGGCTTCGCGGCTGTCCTTCAGGCGCAGCGGCAGGTGTTTTGCATCGACCAGCGCCACGACGGCGTCGAGTTCAGTCTTCTGGCGAACGTCGTCGTCCATGAAGAAGGTCTGGGCGACCGGCACCGGATCGGCAAGGCCTGTCGTCTCGACGATGATGGCGTCGAAGCGGCCGGGGCGGCGCATCAGGCCTTCCACGACGCGGATCAGGTCGCCGCGTACGGTGCAGCAGATGCAGCCGTTGTTCATTTCGTAGATTTCCTCGTCCGACTCGACGATCAGGTCGTTGTCGATGCCGATCTCGCCGAACTCGTTGACGATGACGGCATATTTCTTACCGTGGTTGCCGGTGAGGATGCGGTTCAGCAGCGTCGTCTTGCCGGCGCCGAGATAGCCGGTGAGAACGGTGACGGGAATGGGCTTTGCGGGGGCTGTTTCGGTCATGGGAACCTCGAACAAGGACGGGGACGCTGGCGAGCGTCCGGTTGGGTCTGATATAGGAGATCGGATGGGCCAGCGCAAATGCCGGATGCGGCTATAAAAGCGTCTTTGCGTCGAAAGCCGCGACATCTTCCAGCAGCCCGACGAGGCCGTGCAGCGCGTGCGCGATCAACTGCTCGCCCTTTTCGGCGGTGGCGGCACTGGCGTCTCCCGCCACGCCCTTCGGGTTGAGGTCGGACATTTTCCAGCCGAAGGCGTGCGGGCCATAGGCGCGCAGATGGGCGAAGCGGGCGGCGAACTCCGTCTGGCGCGAGACGAAGCGTTCGGCCTTCGCCATATCCACCCGTTCGGGGTGGAGGGCAAGCATGACGGAGGTTTCGATATCGCCGCCATGGATGTCGATGGCCTTGTCCTCCGGGGAAATCCAGCCGTCAGGCTGGCCGAAGCGGGTCCAGGCGGTGGCGATCGCGAGCATGCCGAAGCGCACGCGCGCTTCCGTCGCGACGATGGTCATCAGAGGGGAATTGCCGCCATGGGCATTGAGCAGCACCAGCTTGCGGATGCCGAAGCGGTTGAGGTCCCCGGCGATGCGCAGCCAGCGCTCGATTGCGTCGCCATAGGGGAGCGAATGCGTGCCGGGCACGTCGAGATGTTCGGGCGAGTAGCCGAAGGGCTCGACGGGCAGGAATGTGACGGGCAGGTGCTCCGGCAGAACGGCGGCCAGCCGTTCCGCGATGCCTTCGGCGATCAGCGTGTCGGTTTCGAGCGGCAGGTGCGGGCCGTGGCCCTCATGCGCGCCGAGCGGCAGCACGGCGATCCAGTCCGCGCGGTCTTCCGGGGTCAGCATGGGGTCGTTTTCCACCCATCGCCTCTTGGGGCGTGCCTGGGTATGCGCCATACCGATCCTCCCTTGCCGCCGGCCTTCTTCCTCTGTCATACAGAGCCGGGCCAGCGATGCAAGGTATCGGCGGGCGGTGCAGGAGGCGATGGATGGGCAAGAAGCACAAGGACGGCAAGGACAGCAAGGACGCCAAGAAGGGCAAGAAGAAGAAATCGCACGGGGATGTGTCCGGTGCGGGACTTGCCTCTGCCGTCGTCAATGCTGCCCGGTCCATGCGCACCGTGCTCTCGCGCAATCTTCTCGCCACCGGCCTCTATGCCGGGCAGGACGGCGTAATCCTGGCGCTGTCGGAGGAGGGGGGGCTGACGGCAGGCGCGCTCGCCGCGCGCCTTGGCGTGAAGGCGCCGACCATGACGCGCACCATCGGGCGGCTGGAGGCGCAGGGCTTCGTCGAGCGCCGGCCGGACGAGACGGATGGGCGTCTGACCATGGTGCATCTGACCGAAGCGGGCCGGTCTTCCGTCGATCGCATTTCCGAAGCCGGCCGGCTCAGCGAGCGGCAGGCGGCGGAGGGTTTGAGCGAAAAGGACGTGCGCCATCTCCTCAAGCTGCTGCGCGCCATGGACGAGAATCTGCATGTCTCCGCGCCTGATACGGCGGAGAATGGCGCAAAGCCTGTTGCCGACGACATTTAAACTGTTTAAATAAACTGTTTTAAAGGATGCGTTGCTGCGGGAGGCTACGTGGCACAGAAAATCAAGCTTTCCACCATCGCGGAGACGCTGGGCGTTTCCACCGCGACGGTATCGCTTGCGCTGAGAGACAGTCCGCTCGTTGCTGCCGCGACGCGCGACCGGATCAAGGAACAGGCGCGGGCGCTCGGCTATATCTACAACCGCCGCGCCGCCAGCCTGCGCACCTCCCGATCGGGCATCATCGGCGTCGTCGTGCACGACATCATGAACCCGTTCTATGCGGAAATCCTGAAGTCGATCGAAAGCGAGCTCGATCGCGATCGACAGACTTTCATCCTGTCCAACCACTACGATTCCGTCGAAAAGCAGCGCAATTTCATCGAGACGCTTTTGCAGCTCGGCGGTGACGGCGTCATCATGTCGCCGGCCATCGGCACGCCGCCGGAGGATATCCAGCTTGCCGAGGACAACGGCATGCCGGCGATTCTGATCGCGCGCTCCATCGACGGGCTCGACGTGCCGATCTTCCGCGGTGACGACAGCTATGGCATTTCACTTGCCACCAACCACCTGATCGGGCTTGGCCACCGCACCATCGCTATGGTGGGCGGTACGGACCAGACCTCGACGGGCCGTGACCGTTACCAGGGCTATGTCAATGCGTTGCGCAAGGCCAATATCGAGGTCGATCCGAGCCTGCGCATTCCCGGTCCCCGCACCAAGCAGGGTGGCTTCGAGGCCGCGGTGCACTTCCTCTCCCTGCCGCAGAAGCCGACCGCGGCCGTCTGCTGGAACGATCTCGTCGCAATCGGCCTGATGAACGGCATTGCGCGTGCCGGCCTCGTGCCCGGCCGCGATGTTTCCGTCACCGGCTATGACGATCTGGAAGAGGCGGCGATCGCGACGCCCGCACTCACCACCGTCTGGAACGGCCAGTCGGAAGTCGGCCGAAACGCCGCCCGCGCGCTGCTCGACAAGCTCAAGGGCAGCCATGAGCCTGATGGCATTCATCTCATCAAGCCGGAAATGCGCATCCGGCAATCCACCGGACCGCTGAAGCCGCATCCCGAAGGCTGAGGTCGCAAGCGCAGACGAGGTTTCCCATGTCGGCCAAGACACGCATTCTCGTGCCCGGACCTATCCGCGAACGGGTACTGGAGCGGCTGAAGGAGCGCTTCGATGTCGTGCGAATCGAACGGGCCGACCCGGCGCTGCTCGCCCGCTCGGAAGCCGCGGCCATTTCAGGCGTTGCCGTCTCAGGCGGCGTCAACGGGGCCTTGATCGAGCATCTGCCGGCCCTGGAGATCATCGCGAGTTTCGGCGTCGGTTATGACGGTGTCGATGTCGCCGCCGCTGCCGCACGCGGCATCGCCGTCACCAACACGCCCGATGTTTTGAATGACGAGGTGGCCGACACCGCCATTGGGCTGCTGCTCAATACGCTGCGCCGGTTCCCGCAGGCGGAAACCTGGCTGCGCGAGGGGCGCTGGAAGCGCGAGGGCGCCTTTCCGCTGACGCCGCTCACTCTGCGCGGCCGCACCTTGGGTATCTACGGGCTTGGCCGCATCGGCCTTGCCATTGCCGACCGGCTGAAGGGTTTTGGTGTCGCGATCGCCTATCATACGCGGCGTCCGCGGGCGGATGTGCCCTATGCCTATTATCCGTCGCTCATCGAGATGGCGCAGGCGGTGGACACGCTGATCGCCATCGTGCCGAAGACGGCCGAGACCCATCGCACCATCGACGCGACCGTGCTGAAGGCGCTTGGCGCCGATGGCGTGCTGATCAATGTCGGGCGCGGCTGGACCGTCGATGAGGAGGCGCTTGTGCAGGCGCTTGAGAACGGTGTCATCGCCGGGGCCGGGCTCGACGTGTTCTACGACGAGCCCCATGTGCCGGAGGCGTTGCTGGCGCTGCCGAATGTCTCGCTTCTGCCGCATGTCGCCTCGGCCTCCGTCGCGACACGGGATGCGATGGCCGATCTGGTCGCCGATAATCTGCAGGCTTGGTTCGACACGGGTTCGGCGCTGACACCCGTGTCGGAGACGCCCTTTACGCGAAAAACCGGGGCAGGGCTGGAAAGCCTTCGTTAACCCTTCGGCAAGTTTGGCGGCGCATGATCCTTCCGACGAGTCGTTGCGAAGGAGAATGCCATGAAGATGCTGATGATGGTCGCCGCAGTCGGTGTGGCCTCGTTCGGTCTCTGGAGCGTGGCCAATCACCAGACGCCCGGTGTTGATCCGGTCGTCTCGAATTCGATCCCGGCCGGTGCGACCGACCACGCCTACACGATCTCCAACGTCACGGCGAACACGGCCTGCCTTGCCGAACGCGGCACGCGCATTTCCAGCCGCAGCGAGCGCTTCACCGCGAATGCGGATTGTGATGCGGTCTGGCCGGGCCTTTCGGCGGCGCGGACCTGGATCAACAATGGCGATGGTACGGTGGTCGTTGCGGACGCGCGCGGCGAGCCGATCCTGACCGTCGTCGATGGCGATGGTGCCTATGAGACGGTCGAACCGGCTGACGCCTTGGTCACGATGATTTCCGCCGACTGACGGCCTACTCGGCCGCCGTCCGGTGCATCAGGCCCTGCTTGGAAGCCGTATAGTCGCGCACGGCTTCGCCGAAGGCGGCGAAAAGCTTGTTGGAGGGCTGGTCGGAGCCGATCCAATATTCCGGATGCCACTGCACGCCGACCGCAAAGGCCTTCGCGCCGATGACGGAGACGGCCTCGATCGTGCCGTCTTCGGCGACGGCTTCCACGGCAAGGCGCGGTGCCCGTTCCGAGATGGCCTGGCGATGCAGCGAGTTCACCTGCACCTCACCCGCGCCGACGATACCGGCCAGGCAGCTGCCTTCCTTGACCGACACCGTCTGGCGAATGCCATAGGCGACGTCGAGAACCGGCGTATCGGGCTTGCGGTGATCCCACATGCCCGGCTGATCCTGGATTTCGTTGGCGAGCGTGCCGCCGAGCACGACGTTCAGTTCCTGAATGCCACGGCAGATGGCGAGCAGCGGAATGCCGCGCTCCAGCGCCCGCTCGATCAGCGGCAGGCTGGTCGCGTCGCGCGCCCGGTCATAGGGGCCTTCCGCATCGGTGGCTTCCTTGCCGTAGAGCGAGGGGTGCACATTGGTGCGCGAACCGCTGACGAGAAGTCCGTCCACCCGATCGAGAATGCCGTCGAAGTCGTTGTCGTCCTCAAGTGCGGGCACGAGAAAGACGGTGACGTCGGCGCCCTTCACGGCGGCGCGGACATACTGGTTGGGTGTGGCCTGCCAGACGTTGCCTTCGATCTCCCTGATATCGGCGGGGATGGCGACGACGGGTTTCGACATGATGGGCTCCAGAAAAGAAATACCAAAACAGGATTTGATATCAAATCTCGTTTCAGTCAATTCCCCCTTTCAGGCGAAATGACGGCGAAAATGCCTAGGGGGCGGTGGGAAGTCTAGGACCGGCGGCCGGAACTGACAAGATTTTACGATTTGGTGTGTGCAGGCTGTTAACCACGCATTTGCAAACAGCGATTGCACGCGTGAGAATTTTTTGCCGTAGCCACGCGCAATACTGTGTCGTCTTGGAGTCAGGAAGTTGCGCCTAAAGCTTATGAAAAGTTGAGTCTGACGTGGGGAGAGCCCGGTTTCTGCAATATTGGGTTGAGTACCTCTTCCCTCGGTTGAACAGGCGTGCAATAATCCCTGCGGTTACCCTCGTTATTGGGTAATTTCCCGAAATCATTCATTAAATGTTGGCCGGTAACCCTCACTCGTCATAGGGAGTGCCGAGTCCATGAAGGATAAGGGTCAAAACACACTGCCAGCTGATGTGTACTTTTCGTTCGTCAGCTCGCTGTACGGGAATCGCCAGACCCTTTTCGTGGGCATGATTTCGCATGTCATCACGTTTTCCTTCGTTTACGCCAAGACCGCCGATCCGTTCTTTCTCGCCTGCAGCGCGCTGGTCGTGCTCGTCTGGTCGTTGCGCGCGCAGGGCATGCGCCGCTTCGACCGCGTGGAGAAATCGGCGCTCGACATGGACGGCATCCGCTTCTGGGAAAACTGGTACAACACCGGTGCCGTCGGCACGACGATCGTGCTCGGCTCGGCCTGCGGCTACAGTCTTCTTGTCAGCCGCGACAGCTTTGCCGAGCTCGCTTGCATTTCGGTGACGCTCGCCACCATGGTCTCGGTCGTCGGCCGCAACTATGGTTCGCGCCGCGCCGTGGACTATATCACGCTGTCGGCCTGTATCCCGATGGTGCTCGGCTTCCTTGGCCTGCAGGATTTCTACCATGCGGTGCTGGCCGTCCTCATCCTGCCCTTCATTCTGACGACGCGCATGATGGCGAACGGCGTGCGCGCGTTCCTCTATGAGAACGTGCTGGCTGCCCGCGAGATATCGACGATCGCCGACCGTTTCGATACGGCGCTGAACAACATGCCACATGGCCTGTTCATGCTGGATGCCGATCATCGTATCCTCGTCGCCAACCGCCGGGCCTGTGAACTCCTGCACCTCGGCAGCCAGGAGCGCCTGAAGGATTGTCATCTCGACGTCGTCCTGCGGTTCGGCGTACGCAACACCTTCTTCAATGCCGATCAGAGCAAGGCGATCCTGCGCCAGCTCGACGAACTCTTGAGAGGCGAGCGTTCGCGCGCACTCGTGCAGGTGACGGATGGTCTCTATCTCGAATTCACCGCCTCGACGCGCGAAAACGGCGGCGCGGTCCTGATCTTCGAAGACGTCACGGCACGTGTCCGGGCGGAAAACAAGATCCTGCACATGGTGCGCTACGACAGCCTCACCGGCCTGCCGAACCGCACCTATTTCGCCGATCTCGTCCAGGAATCGCTCGCCGAGCGCAAGAAGCCCGGCACGGTTGGCTTCATGGTTCTCGATGTCGACGACTTCAAGCACGTCAACGACATGAAGGGCCACGTCACCGGCGACCGGCTGCTCTGCGCCATCGCCGAGCGCGTGCGCCGCCTGGCCGGCGACAAGGTTCTGGCCGCCCATCTGATGGGCGACGAATTCATCCTGTTCTTCCCCAACGAGGGCAACCGCCGCGACCTCGAAACGCGCATGCGCCGCGTCCATGAGCAACTGCGCGGCACCTATGCCGTCGATGGCATGACCCTTCAGGTCTCCTTCTCCGCCGGCAGCGTCACCGTGCCGAGCGAGGACTTCCGGCTGGAGGAAATGCAGATTCGCGCCGACCTCGCGCTCTTCGAGACCAAGTCGCGCGCCAAGGGCGGTTTCACCCTGTTCGAGCAGGAGATGGACGCGCGTTATGTCGACCGGCAGAAGCTGAAGGACGACCTGCGCAAGGCCATCACCGACAATGCGCTGTCGGTCGCCTACCAGCCGATGTTCGTGCCGGATGGTTCCCGCATCGAATGCTGCGAGGCGCTGTCGCGCTGGACGCATCCCGAGCGTGGTCCGGTCGCGCCGAACATCTTCATCCAGATCGCCGAGGAGATGGGCATCGTCTCCGACATCACGCGCTTCATGATCATGCGCGCCTGCGCCGACTGCGCGACGTGGCCGGCGCATATGAGTGTGTCGGTCAATCTCTCGGTGCAGGATTTGCGCGGTACCGGCATCGTCGATCTCGTCGCCGAGGCGCTGGAGGCGGCAGGGCTGGAGCCGCACCGACTGCATCTGGAAGTCACAGAAAGCTGCCTGATGGAAGAGCCGGTGAAGGTGCAGGCGATTCTTCAGGAATTGCGCGCCCGCGGCATCACGATTGCCATCGACGATTTCGGCACCGGCTATTCCAGCCTCAGCTATCTCGACCAGCTGCCGCTTGATCTCATCAAGATCGACCGTTCCTTCGTCCGCAACATCGGCGAGGACGCCCGCCGCTTCAAACTGCTGCGCGGCACCGTCAACCTGTCGCGCGAACTCGGCCTGCGCATCGTCATCGAAGGTGTGGAAACGCAGGAGCAATTGGCGCTCATCAACAAGTATGAGTGTGCCGATCTCGTGCAGGGTTACGTTTTTGCGGCCCCGATGTCGCTTAGCGCGCTGCGCGATCTCTACGAAACGCTCGGCGGCACGCCCGGCAATTCCCACCGCAGCGGTCGCCGCGTCGCCTGATTTTCTTCAGCTTTTTTGCGCAGCGTATGAAATCGATACGCTATATCAGCTTCTTCAAAATTAGCGTTAACCAACTATTAAGGTTAATGAATGGTATTTTACACAAATTGTCGTATATCGACGATTGTAGGTGACGGCAGCGCGGTGGCTGCCGGCTTTCAATCGAGGATGTGCGCGCAATGGCGAGCGTGGATACGGCGACCAATCGTTTTTCGGACAAGCTTCTGGAACTGCTCGACCGGGTGGAATACCGCCGGGTGGAAACGGGCGAGGACATGGAAGAAGTCGCGCGCATCCGCTTCAAGGCCTACAAGATGGCCGATATCCTGCCGCTCAAGGGCAACACGCTGATCGACGACATCGATTTCGACAGCCATGCCTATGTCTTCGGCATCTATTACGAAGAGCGCCTGATCTCGACGGTGCGCCTTCACCATGTGACGCCGGAGCACCGCGTCAGTTCGTCGGGCTCGATCTTCCCGAACGAGATCAATGCCTTCCTCGACGCCGGGATGTCGCTGATCGACCCGGTGCGCCTGGCCGCCGATCCGCTGGTCCTGCGCGAAATGCCGGCGATCCCGTATCTCACGCTGCGCATCGCCACCATGGCGACGGACTATTTCGCCGTCGACCGCTGCCTGCAACTCGTCAAGCCGCAGCACGCCGCCTTCTACAAGCGCGTCTTCGACGCCGACACGATCGTCGAGCCGCAGAAGGATTGCGGCGAGTACAACATCGACCTCACGCTGATGGCGACCCGCACGAAGGAAACGCTGCCGCCGCTCTACAAGCGCTTCCCGTTCTTCAAGTCGGAAGCCTATGAGCGCCGCATGATGTTCGCGCGCGGCGGCGATATGCCGTTCAGCCCGCTGACCGTGCGCCCGACCGCCCGCCGCGCCCATTTCGGCCATGGCCAGATCGAGATTTCCGGCAACGCCTACGCAGGCTGAGACACGCGTAATGATGTCGCAGACGGGCTGGTTTCGAAGGAAACCGGCCCGTTGCGTTTCGGAAACGATACAGGGCTGAAACCAGCCCCGTCCTTGCCGTTGCGCTTTGTCTATCCATTGTGTATGGCCTGAAAGACATTGCGCTTTCGCGCATGAGGGAAAGCGGACCGCCTTTGGGTCCGGGGAATATTAGGCGCTCGTCGGGTGGAGAGTGTTCCGGCTGGGAGCGCAGGTGCTTAGGAGAAGGTACTATGGCTGAACATCATTCCGGACCGGTGGAAATGGGCGCTCCGATGGATTACCCGGAGCATGAGAAGACCTACAACCTCTTCATCGCCGGCGCCAAGTACGGCACGCTGTTCTGCGTCGCCCTGCTGATCGCCATGGCTGCCGGTTTCTTCACCAGCGCCGGCTTCTTCAGCGCGCTGCTGCTGCTCATCATCCTCAACGTCGTCGGGTTCATCCTGCTCCGTTGATCTAAAAATCTGCATTTCATTTGCAGCTTATTGCGGCGCCGTCCGGCGCCGTGATCCAACACGGCCAGTCTCGGGGGGAGGACCACGGTTTGAGTCAGTGTGTTTTTATAGCACGGGAAAGCGATGCAGCGGAGGGCCGCGTCGCGGGCTCCGTTGAAACAGTCAAGAAAATGAAGAGCCTTGGTCTCGACGTGCTCGTCGAGACCGGTGCGGGGCTTCGGTCCCGAATCCTGGATGCCGATTATGAGGCTGCCGGGGCGCGCATCGTGGGGGCGGGCGAGGCGAATGCCGCTGACGTCGTCCTGAAGGTGCGCCGGCCGACCGCGGCCGAGATCGCGACCTACAAGTCTGGCGCCATCGTCATTGCCACGATGGATCCATATGGCAATGAAACCGCCATCGCGGAGATGGCCAATGCCGGTCTCACCACCTTTGCCATGGAATTGATGCCGCGCATCACGCGGGCCCAGTCGATGGACATCCTGTCCTCGCAGGCCAACCTTGCCGGCTACCAGGCCGTCATCGATGCGGCTCATGAATTCGACCGCGCCATGCCGATGATGATGACCGCCGCCGGTACCGTTCCGGCAGCAAAAGTCTTCGTCATGGGGGCAGGCGTTGCCGGCCTTCAGGCCATCGCCACGGCTCGCCGCCTCGGCGCCGCCGTCTCCGCCACGGACGTTCGGCCGGCCGCCAAGGAACAGGTTGCCTCGCTCGGCGCCAAGTTCATCGCCGTCGAGGACGACGAGTTCAAGGCCGCCGAAACTGCCGGCGGTTACGCGAAGGAGATGTCCAAGGAGTATCAGGCCAAGCAGGCCGCGCTCGTTGCCGACCATATCGCCAAGCAGGACATCGTCATCACCACGGCGCTGATCCCCGGCCGTCCGGCCCCACGTCTCGTGACGCGCCAGATGCTGGCCGCCATGAAGACCGGTTCCGTCGTCGTCGACCTCGCGGTCGAACGCGGCGGCAATATCGAGGGCTCCGAGCCCGGCAAGGTCGTGGAGGTCGAAGGCGTTAGGGTCATCGGCTATCTCAACGTTCCCGGCCGCATCGCGGCCTCCGCCTCCGCACTCTACGCCAAGAACCTCATCACCTTCCTCGAGACCATGGTCGACAAGGAAACGAAATCGGTTTCGGTCAATGTCGAGGATGAACTCGTCAAGGCGACGATGCTGACCAACGGCGGCGCCGTTGTGCATCCGAACTTCGGCGGATCCGTTCAGCAAGGGGAGGGTAAGTGATGGCGAACGAACTTCTCGACAAGGCAATCACCGATCTCGAACGTGCCGTGGAAGCGGTTCGCGCGGCGTCCGAATATGTGCCCGATGCGGCTGCCGCCGCGGCCCACGGTGTTTCCGGCGGCGCTATCGATCCCTTCGTCTTCCGTCTGGCGATCTTCGTGCTGTCGATCTTTGTCGGCTACTACGTCGTCTGGTCGGTGACGCCGGCGCTGCACACGCCGCTCATGGCCGTCACCAACGCGATTTCCTCGGTCATCGTCGTCGGCGCGCTCTTGGCCGTCGGTATCTCGCTTTCGGGTGTTGCGACCGGCTTCGGCTTCGTCGCGCTCATCCTTGCCTCCGTCAACATCTTCGGCGGCTTCCTCGTCACCCAGCGCATGCTGGCGATGTACAAGAAAAAAGAGAAGTGAGGGCGGCCCGATGAACGTTAACTTCGCAGCCTTCCTCTACCTCGTTTCCGGGGTGCTCTTCATCATGGCTCTTCGCGGCCTGTCGCATCCGACGACCAGCCGCCGCGGCAATATGCTCGGCATGATCGGCATGGGCATTGCCATCGGCACGACGCTGCTGCTCGCGACGCCGTCCTTCGGCGGCCTCGTGCTCATCGTGCTCGGTCTTGCCATCGGTGGCGGTGCCGGCGCTTACATCGCCCGCTCAATCCCGATGACCTCGATGCCGCAGCTCGTCGCCGGTTTCCACTCGCTCGTCGGCCTCGCCGCCGTGCTTGTGGCTGCCGCAGCGCTCTATTCGCCGGTGTCCTTCGGCATCGGCCAGATCGGCGAGATCCACGGCCAGGCGCTCGTCGAAATGGCACTGGGCGCCGCCATCGGCGCGATCACCTTCACGGGCTCGATCATCGCCTTCTTGAAGCTCGACGGGCGCATGTCCGGCAAGCCGATCATGCTGCCCTACCGGCATGTCATCAACATCGTGCTGCTGGCGGCGATCGTCTTCTTCATCGTCGGCCTGACGCTGTCGGAAAGCCATTTCGACTTCTGGCTGATCGTCGTCCTGGCGCTGGCGCTCGGCGTTCTGCTCATCGTGCCGATCGGCGGCGCCGACATGCCCGTCGTCGTGTCGATGCTCAACTCCTATTCGGGTTGGGCGGCGGCGGGCATCGGCTTTACGCTCGGCAATCTCGCGCTGATCATCACCGGCGCGCTGGTCGGTTCCTCGGGCGCGATCCTGTCCTACATCATGTGCAAGGGCATGAACCGCTCCTTCATCTCGGTCATCCTCGGTGGCTTCGGCGGCGACAGCGGTGCGGCGGCGAGCGATGACGGCGTGCAGCGGACGGTCAAGCAGGGGTCCGCTGACGACGCGGCCTTCCTGATGGCCAATGCCTCCAAGGTCATCATCGTGCCGGGCTACGGCATGGCAGTGGCGCAGGCGCAGCATGCGGTGCGGGAACTCGCCGATGCGCTGAAGAAGAACGGCGTCGAGGTGAAATACGCGATCCATCCGGTCGCCGGCCGCATGCCGGGCCACATGAACGTGCTGCTCGCCGAGGCGAACGTGCCCTATGACGAAGTGTTCGAGCTTGAGGACATCAACTCGGAATTCGCGCAGGCGGATGTGGCTTACGTCATTGGTGCCAACGACGTGACGAACCCGGCAGCGCGTGACGACAAGTCCTCGCCGATCTACGGCATGCCGATCCTCGACGTCGACAAGGCCAAGACCTGCCTCTTCGTCAAGCGTTCGCTCGGCTCCGGCTATGCCGGCATCGACAACACGCTGTTCTATAAGGATGGCACGATGATGCTGCTCGGCGACGCCAAGAAGATGACGGACGATATTGTCAAGGCGATGAACCACTAAAACATACCCCACGCCGAAGCATCGTTTCGGCGTGGGGTAAGGCAATCAAACGAATACTCCGAAATGAAAAAAGCCCGCGAGACGATCGCGGGCTTTTTGGTGTTGGTCATTGCGTCTGATATCAGCTCGGTTGGGCGCCGCCCTTTGCGCGCGCCAGGCCTGCCTTGGCCGGGGCATAATTCGGGTCGAGACGCAGCGCCTGCGCATAGGACTTCGACGCTTTGTTCATCTCGCCGCGGCGCTCATAGATCAGCGCCTGGTTCGCCCAGGATTCTGCGAGCTTGCCGTCGAGGTTGATGGCGGTGTTGAAATCCTGGAACGCGTTGTCGTCGTCGCCCTTCGCCGCATAGGAAATGCCGCGGCCGTTATAGGGTTCGGCCGAGTTCGGCGAGAGCGAGATGGCCTTCGAGAAGTCCTCGATCGCCTTGTCGTGCTGGCGGCGTGCCTGGAAGATCAGGCCGCGATTGTGGTAGGCGCGCGGGTCGGTCGTGTCGAGCTCGATTGCCTTGTTGAAGTCGCGGAAGGCTTCGTCGAGACGGCCGGCCTGGCGGTAGAGATTGCCGCGGCCGATATAGGCGACGTCATAGCTCGGGTTGAGCTGCAGCGCGGTGTTGTAGTCCGCTGCCGCCTGCGCCTGATCGCCCATGTTGCGCTCGACGAGTGCGCGGTTGGCATAGGCCTGGTAGAAACGCGGCTTGAGTTCGATGGCGCGGTTGAAATCATCCAGCGCCCGGCGGTGCTCGCCGGCACGGCCATAGGCCGAACCGCGCACGTTATAGGCTTCCGGATCCTGCGGGTTGGCGGAGATGACGGCCGAAAGCGAGGCGATGTTTTCCTGCGAGCCCTGGGCGCGCTCCACCTTCAGCACATCCGTCGAGGTCGTCGACTGGCAGCCGGCCAGAAGGAGCGCAAGCGACGTCGCGGCCACGGCGGCCATCAGGGGGCGGCGCATGCGGGCAGCCGAGGAGGGGAGACGATCGATCGGGAACCCGGTAGATGCAGCCATATCCAAGTGCTAATCCTCAAAATGAGCGTCTTCCACGCCTCATGCGTGAAGACATACGCTACGGCCTCCACGGCGCGCATCTGTTATGATGCATAGGGACGCCGTGGTCTTTTAACTTGCCAATTTTGTCTGAAATCGACATCGATTTCAGACAAAATTGGCGGGCCAATTCCGGCAAGGTTCGTAGCGATATCGCCCGGAATAGCACGGAAAGGTCTTTCACTTCCGTGAAAATCTTCCGGTCGCATTAAAAAAGGCGGCGGCGAAATATTCGCCCCCGCCCGGTCTTGCATCCGAAAGCGTCGAAAAGGCGACCGATTAACGGGCGCCCGGACGAGCGGTGACGCCGCCAGCTTCGCGCTGGGCGCGCTTGCGGGCCAGCTTGCGGACGCGACGGACGGCTTCGGCCTTTTCACGCGCACGCTTTTCAGACGGCTTTTCGAAATAGTCGCGCATCTTCATTTCACGGAAGATGCCTTCACGCTGCATCTTCTTCTTGAGAGCGCGGAGAGCCTGATCAACGTTGTTGTCGCGGACAAGTACCTGCACGAGAATCCCGTTCCTTTGGTTTTGTAAGCCCCGCGAGCACAGGTCGCCAGGCAAATAGATTGCGTTCGCACAGCCCGCAGGCTGGCAATTGGCGCGTCGGATACCAGAAGCCGGCGGGGAAGTCCAGCCTGAAGCGCCCGCATGTTAAGGATATTTGCGCCGAAGCACCGCAAGCCCGATGCATAACGGGTGCGAGGGTGCTTTGGAGAAGGCTTCTAAGTCTCCGACTTTTCAGGAGCGCGCGGCGGCCGGTCGAGTTCTCTTTCGAGATATCCGGTGCTTTCAAGGCAAACATCAAACACGCGACACCGGCCATGTCGCATGTGGTACAAGGTGCGCCTGAATGCGTCGCAAAGGATACGGCGTCGGGCGTCAGGATTTGCTTTCTATCGAGGCAGGAAACAGCCGGCTGCGGCCGGCGAGCGTTTGAGGATACGGGATGCGCAAATATTCGGTTTTCGCCGTGGCCCGCGAGGCGATGCGTGGCCACAAGGGATGGGAGGCGCAGTGGACCTCGCCCGAGCCGCGCAAGGAATACGACGTGATCATCGTCGGCGGCGGCGGCCATGGTCTTGGCGCGGCCTACTACCTCGCCAAAGAGCATGGCATCACCAATATCGCCGTGATCGAGAAGGGCTGGCTCGGCGGCGGCAATACCGGCCGTAACACGACCATCATCCGCTCGAACTATCTCTATGACGAGAGCATGGATATCTACGAGCACTCCCTGAAGCTCTGGGAAGGCTTGAGCCAGGATCTCAACTACAACGTCATGTATTCGCCGCGCGGCGTGATGATGCTGTCGCACAATGTGCATGACAAGCAGTCCTTCCAGCGCCACGTCCATGCCAACAGGCTCTACGGCATCGACAACGAATGGCTGACGCCGCAGCAGGCGAAGGAGTTCGTGCCGGTTCTCGATATTTCGGCCTCTGCCCGCTACCCGATCAACGGTGCCGCCCTGCAGCGCCGCGGCGGCACGGCCCGTCACGATGCCGTCGCCTGGGGTTATGCCCGTGCAGCGTCGGATCGTGGCGTTCACGTCATCCAGAACTGCGAAGTGAAGGGTATCCGCCGTGGTCCCGATGGCGCGGTGACGGGTGTCGAGACCTCCAAGGGCTTTATCGGCGCCAAAAAGGTCGCCGTGTCGGCCTCCGGCCACAACTCGGTCATCCTTTCCATGGCCGACGTTAAGCTGCCGCTGCATTCCGTTCCGCTTCAGGCGCTCGTTTCCGAGCCGATGAAACCGATCTTTCCCTGCGTGGTCATGTCCAACTCGGTGCATGCCTATATCTCGCAGTCGGACAAGGGCGAGCTCGTCATCGGCGCCGGTACGGACCAGTACAATTCCTACTCCCAGACCGGCGGTCTGCAGATCATCACGCATACGCTGGACGCCATCTGCGAACTCTTCCCGATGTTCCGCCGCGTCAAGATGATGCGTCAGTGGGGCGGCATCACCGATAACACGCCGGACCGTTCCGCGATCCAGGGCATCACGCCGGTGAAGAACCTTTTCGTCAATTGCGGCTGGGGCACCGGCGGCTTCAAGGCGACGCCGGGTTCGGCCCATCTCTTCGCGCATCTCATCGCCAAGGGCGAGCCGCACCGGCTGGCCGCCGGCCTGACGCTCGATCGCTTCCGCACCGGCCGCCTCATCGACGAGGCCGCGGCC
>NZ_JBLZPK010000060.1:45065-109642 GCF_049199905.1 Shinella sp. M27 | reverse complement strand
ATGGCGGCGACGCCCATATCGCCCGGCCGACCAATATGGCCGATATTTCCGACGAGGAATTCCAGGAGTTCTTCTTCCTGCGCGACAACCCGAAGGGCCTAATCTTCGAACGCTGGCGCCACATCCATGGCTGCGGCCGCTTCTTCAATGCGGCGCGCGATACGGTGAGCGACAAGTTCTACCTGAGCTACAAGGCCGGCGAGCCGAAGCCTGACATTCCCGGCGTGACCACCGCTACCGAGAAAACCGTCGAAACCTATGAAGCCACGGAAGGAACCGCGAAATGAGCGGTGCTAATCGCATTGCCGGTCAGGGCCGCCTGACGCCCGCCAAGACGGCGCGTTTCACCTTCGACGGAAAGACCATCGACGCGCTCGAAGGCGATACCGTCGCCTCCGCGCTGCTCGCCAATGGCGTGCATCTCGTCGGTCGTTCGTTCAAGTATCACCGCCCGCGCGGCATTCTCTCGGCCGGTCCGGAAGAGCCGAACGCGCTGATCGACGTCTCCCGCGACGCCGCCCGCCGCCAGCCGAACGTGCGCGCGCCGGTGCAGGAAGTCTTCGACGGCATGAAGGTGGAATCGCAGAACCGCTTCCCCTCGCTTGCCTTCGATATCGGCGGCATCAATAACCTGCTGTCGCCGTTCTTCGCCGCCGGTTTCTACTACAAGACCTTCATGTGGCCGAAGGCCGCCTGGGAAAAGGTCTATGAGCCCTTCATCCGCAAGGCCGCCGGTCTCGGCGTTTCGCCGACGGAAGAGGATCCGGACCATTACGCCAACCGCTACGCCCATTGCGACGTGCTGGTGGCCGGTGCCGGCGTTGCCGGTCTTTCCGCAGCGCTTGCCGCCGCTGAAGCCGGCGCCCGCGTCATCCTCGTCGATGAACAGCCGGAAGTCGGCGGTGCGCTGCACTACGACACATCGGTGAAGATCGACGGCCAGAACGGTTACGACTGGGCGCAGGCGACGGCTGCCAAGCTGAAGGCGATGGAGAACGTTACCGTTCTCACCCGCACGACGGCTTTCGGCTACTACAACCACAATTTCGTCGGCCTCGTCGAACGCGTCACCGACCACCTCACCAAGCCGGACAAGAAGCTGCCGCGCGAGCGTCTTTGGCAGGTCCGCGCCAAGCGCGTGATTATCGCGACTGGCTCGATCGAGCGCCATATGGTGTTTGCCAACAACGACCGTCCGGGCATCATGCTCGCCTCGGCCGCGCGCACCTATCTCAACCATTTCGGCGTCGCCGTCGGCCGCAAGGTCGGCGTCTATACGGCAAGCGATTCTGCCTATGAAGCAGCCTTCGACCTGAAGCGTGCCGGCGTGACCATCGCCGCCATCGTCGATAACCGCGAAAAGCCCGGCGATGCCGTGCTGACCGAAGCCCGTAAGCTCGGTATCGAGGTTCTGACCGGTCACTCGGTCATCGACACCAAGGGCAAGCTGCGCGTCTCCGCCATGTCGGTCGCCCGCAACGGTGGTGGTTCGGCCCGGTCGATCCCGGTCGATGCACTGCTGATGTCCGCCGGCTGGACGCCCTCCGTGCATCTGTTCTCGCAGTCGCGCGGCAAGGTGGCCTATGACGCCGCCTCCGGCCGCTTCCTACCGGGCACCTATGCGCAGGATTGCCTTTCGGTCGGTTCGTGCAACGGCACGGACGGCCTTCAGGCCACCATCGAGGAATCGCTGGCGGCCGGCGAACTGATGGCGCGCGCCACCGGCAATGAAGGCGGCGGCAAGGTCGAGCTTCGTGGCGAAAACGCCTTCGAATGGACCGGCGGCATGGCAGGCAGCGCGGAAGGCGCTGGCATCGACACGACCGTCAAGGCCTTCGTCGACTTCCAGAACGACGTCTGCGCCAAGGACATCCGCCTTGCCGTGCGCGAGGGCATGCACTCGATCGAGCATATCAAGCGCTTCACCACCAACGGCATGGCGACCGACCAGGGCAAGCTGTCCAATATTCACGGCCTTGCCATCGCATCCGAAGTGCTGAACCGCGAGATCCCGAAGATCGGTCTCACCACCTTCCGTGCGCCCTATACGCCGGTCACCTTCGGTGCGCTGATCAGCCATTCGCGCGGCGACCTGTTCGATCCGGCCCGCAAGACGCCCATGCATGCCTGGGAAGAAGCGCATGGCGCCGTCTTCGAAGACGTCGGCAACTGGAAGCGCGCCTGGTACTATCCGCGTTCGGGCGAGACCATGCACGATGCGGTCAATCGCGAATGCCGCACGGTGCGTAACGCCGCCGGCCTGTTCGATGCCTCGACGCTCGGCAAGATCGAAGTCGTCGGCCCCGATGCCGCCGAGTTCCTGAACCTGATGTACACCAATGCTTGGGACACGCTGAAGCCCGGCCGCTGCCGCTACGGCATCATGCTGCGCGAAGACGGTTTCGTCTATGACGACGGCGTCGTCGGTCGTCTGGCGGAAGATCGTTTCCATGTCACCACCACGACGGGCGGTGCGCCGCGCGTCATGAACCACATGGAAGACTATCTCCAGACGGAATTCTCGCATCTCAAGGTCTGGCTGACCTCGACCACCGAACAGTGGGCGGTCATCGCCGTGCAGGGTCCGAAGGCGCGCGAAATCCTCGAGCCGCTCATCGAAGGCATCGACATTTCCAACGAAGCCTTCCCGCATATGAGTGTTCGCGAAGGCAAGATCTGCGGCGTGCCGACCAGGCTCTTCCGCATGTCGTTCACCGGTGAAGCGGGCTACGAAGTCAACGTGCCCGCCGATTACGGCCAGGCGATCTGGGAAGCCATCTGGGCAAGGGCCGAACCGCTCGGTGCCTGCGCCTACGGTACCGAGACCATGCACGTGCTGCGCGCCGAAAAAGGCTACATCATCGTCGGCCAGGATACGGACGGCACGGTGACCCCGCATGATGCGAGCCTCAGCTGGGCCGTCTCCAAGAAGAAGACGGACTTCGTCGGCATCCGCGGGCTGAAGCGTCCCGATCTCGTCAAGGAAGGCCGCAAGCAGCTGGTCGGCCTTCTGACGAAGGATCCGAACGTGGTTCTGGAGGAGGGCGCGCAGATCGTCGCCGATCCGAACGAGCCGAAGCCCATGAAGATGCTCGGCCAGGTGACGTCGTCCTACTGGTCGGAAAATTGCGGCCGGTCGATCGCCATGGCGCTCGTCGCCGGTGGGCAGGCCCGTCTCGGCCAGACGCTCTATGTGCCGATGCCCGACCGCACGATCGCGGTCGAGGTCAGCGAAATGGTCTTTGTCGACAAGGAAGGAGGCCGCCTCAATGGCTGATCAAGCTCTTCGCAAGGCGCCGCTCGCCGGTCGCCATGGTGGTTCTGCCGGTGCGCGCGTCACGCCCGCCAGCCCAGCAACGCGCCTTGCGCTGCGCGCCGGCCCCGACGCCATCGGCACGCTGTCGCTGGCCTTCGGCCTGGAACTGCCGCAACGCCCGAAAACCT
Organism: Shinella sp. M27; assembly: GCF_049199905.1. Lineage (NCBI taxonomy): Bacteria > Pseudomonadati > Pseudomonadota > Alphaproteobacteria > Hyphomicrobiales > Rhizobiaceae > Shinella > Shinella sp. M27. Next base: position 106,198 of record NZ_JBLZPK010000060.1, on the reverse strand, counting down.
CGGCCTCCATCAGCGGCCGTCATGCGCTCTGGCTCGGTCCGGACGAATGGCTGCTGATCGACGAGAACGGTGCCGACCTGATGGGCATCGCCTCGGGTGTCTCGGCGCTGCACTCGGCGACCGACGTCTCCCACCGCAACACGGCGATCCTCGTCTCCGGCTCCAATGCGGCTGAAGCCATCGCGGCGGCCTGCCCGCTCGATTTGGGCATGTCGGCCTTCCCAGTCGGTGCGGCAGCCCGCACGGTTCTCGGCAAGGTCGAGATCGTGCTGCTGCGCACGGGTGAAGAGGATTACCGCGTCGAGTGCTGGCGCTCGTTCTCGTCCTATGCCTTCGGCATGCTGGTCGAAGGCGCGGAAGACGCCAGCCTCTGAGCTCAGAGAAAACGGTAGAAAAACAGGGCTGTCTCCCGCGTGCCGGGGGACAGCCCTTCGTATAGGTGCCGGTCGAAGCCGCCAAGCGTGAAGCCCTGGCGCAGATAGAAGCGGCAGGCGGCGACATTGTTCGTCTGTGTTTCCAGACGGATGCCGGACAAGGCTTTTTCGTCTGCCCACTGGACCGCCTGCTGCATCAGCCGTTGCGCCGCCCCGGTGCCGCGCCATTCGGCATCCACGGCGATATCGTCGATGACGGCGAAGCGATTCCACCCGACCGAAAGCGCCAGATAGCCGACGGGCATTTCATCACCGAGAACGACGAACAGCGCCTTGTCCTCGGCGCATAGGATCTCCGCCAGTTCCGCCGGATCGAAGCCGTAGCTCTTCGGATAGGGCTCGACCGGTCGGGCATGCGCCAGCCAGTCGCCCTGGAATGGCGGCATTGCCTCGCGTGTGACGAGGAAGGAGAAGTCGCAGGCCTCGAGGACCGTCAGGTCTTCGGCCAAAGCAGGGCGGACCTTCACACGTCCTCCGGCCGATCCTTCGGATCGAACTGGATGATGGTGATCCAGTCGGCCGTCAGCGCCGGCTTGTGCTCGTCCTCGATCTCGACGGAAACATCATAGCGGATCGTCACCATGCCGGCACCACGAAAGCGGGCTTCGGCAAGCGTGAAACGGCCGCGTACGCGTGCGCCGCTCTTCACCGGCGCCATGAAGCGCACTTTTTCGAAGCCGTAATTGATGCCCATCGTTTGCTCGATGATGCGCGGCACGCAATCGTAGTTCATTGCCGACAGCAGGGAGAGCGTCAGGAAACCATGGGCGATCGTGCCGCCGAAGGGGGTTTCGGCAGCGGCGCGCACCGGGTCGGTGTGAATGAACTGATGATCTTCCGTCGCCACGGCGAAGCGGTCGATCATGGTTTGGTCGACGCTAAACCAGCGCGACAGGCCGATTTCCGTGCCGACGAGGGCGGTGATGTCCTTCAGGTGGATGCTGTCTGGCATATGCTTTCCTGCCGCTCGATTCGGCGCCTCTTCTAAAGAGACGGTTTGTCCGGGCAATGAAGTTCAGTGCTTTTCGACAAAAATTTCGACGCTGCGGGGATGAAGCAGGCCGACGGGTGGTTGGTTGACGGAGATGAGGCTCACCCAGCCATGCCCTTCGGACGGCGGCAGAGCCAGCGCCTGCTCACCGTGCGTGCGGTTGATGGCGATTGCGAGGCGCACGCCCTGTTGCTGTTGAAGATCCGCCGTCCTGAAAAGTGCCAGCAGCGTGCCGTTGAACGGTGCCTCCCAGTCGGCGACGCTCATCGGGTGGCCGGAGAGTGTGCGCCACTCCACATCGCCGTCCTGCAGGAAGGCGGTTTCGGAAAGGGCGGGAAACCGCTTGCGGATCGCCGACAGCATGGCGGTGTGTTCGATCAGGCCGTCGTCCAGGCGGTCCCAGTGCATCCAGGTGATCGCATTGTCCTGGCAATAGGCATTGTTGTTGCCGCCCTGGCTGCGGCCACCCTCGTCGCCGGCCGTCAGCATGATGGTGCCGCGTGAGAGGAAGAGGCTGGAGATGAGGGCCTTCACATCGGCGCGGCGGGCGGAAAGCACGGCGCCGTCGGTCGTGGCACCCTCCGCACCGTTGTTCCAGGAGTGGTTCTCGTTGTGGCCGTCCCGGTTGTCCTCGCCGTTCGCGCCATTGTGCTTCACGGTGTGGGAAACGAGATCCATCAGGGTGAAGCCATCATGGGCGGCAAGGAAATTGACGCTGCGCGTCTCCTCCCCGCCGTGGCGGGAGAAGATATCGGACGAGCCGGCAAGAGCAGTGACGAAGGCTCCGAGGCGGTGGCTGTCGCCGCGCCAGAAGGTTCTGGTGTCGTCGCGGTAGCGGTCGTTCCATTCGAGGAAGGGGGCCGGAAAATTGCCGAGCTGGTAGCCGCCGGGGCCGATATCCCAGGGTTCGGCGATCAGCACGCGGTTTTTCAGCAACGGATCGGCGCAGATTTCGGACAGCAGGGCCGAGCGGGCGGAGAAGCCGTCCGCCTCGCGGCCGAGAATGGTGGCGAGGTCGAAGCGGAAACCATCGACGCCGGCATGGCGCACGAAATGGCGCAGGCTGTCGAGCACGAGCTGGCGCACGACCGGGTGTTCTCCCGCAATCGTGTTGCCGCAGCCGGTGTCGTTGATCAGCTCGCCGGGGCGATCCGGCACGTGGCGATAGTAGGTGAGATTGTCCAGGCCGCGCATGGAGAGCGTGGCGCCATGGCGGTCGCTCTCGCCGGAATGGTTGAAGACGAGATCGAGGATGACGCCGATCTTCTCGGCGCGCAAGGCCGCGACCGTGTCGGCCAGCTCCTTCATGCCGCCGGGCACGAGGCGCGGATCGAGCGCCATGAGGGCGATCGGGTTATAGCCCCAGCTGTTGGAAAGGCCGAGCGGCGGCAGGTGGCGCTCGTCGATCCAGGCGGTGATCGGCATCAGTTCGACGGCATCGACGCCGATATGTTTCAGATGGGCAAGCACGGCGGGGTGCGCCAGAGCGCCGACGGTGCCGCGCATCGCCTCGGGCACTTCCGCATGCAGCATGGTGAAACTGCGCACGGCGACCTCGTAGACGAAGCCGCCCGGGCGGAAGACTGGCGGCTCTATCGTGACGGGCCGGTCGCGCGTGACGACCGCCTTCGGCACGATATCCGCCGTCTCGATGCTGAAGACGGCGAGGCGGCCGTCATGCTGGAAGGGACGGTCCAGTTCTCTGGCGTAGGGGTCGACCAGCAGTTTTGCGGGATCGAACCACAGGCCATGGTCCGGCGAATAGATACCGTCGGCCCTGAAGCCGTAGCGCGTGCCCTCCGTGGCGCCTTCGACGAAGACGCGGTGGAAGCCGCTTTCGTCCCGCCCCATGGCGAGACGGGCGAGTTCCTTGTCGCCGTCATTGTCGAACAGGCAGAGATCGACGCGGGCGGCATCGCGGGAATAGACCGCGAATTCCACCCCGTCCCCGGAGAGCGTGGCGCCCGGTGCGAAGGAGGGGGCGGTAACGGTCATGTCAGGTGATCACCGTTGGCTGTGTGCGTCCGGTTCGCGTCTTGATGCCGGCGATTGTGTCTGCGACGGCGATGAGGTCGGCGAGCGCTTCCTGCGTGTCGATGTCGTGGCGGGCGGCGTCGGGTTCGAAGCGTTCGATATAGACGCGGAGTGTTGCGCCTGAGGTGCCGGTTCCGGAGAGGCGGAAGACGACGCGGGAGCCGCCTTTGAAGAGGATGCGGATGCCCTGGTTTTTGGAGACGGACTGGTCGACGGGATCGTTATAGGCGAAGTCGTCTGCCGTTTCGACGGTGAGCGCGCCGAAGGATTTTCCGGGCAGCGTGGCGAGCTGGTCGCGCAGGTTGGCCATGAGGCCGTTTGCGGCGTCGCTGTCGACTTCCTCGTAGTCGTGGCGGGAATAGTAGTTCCGCCCATAGGTCGCCCAATGCTGTTCGACGATGGCGAGCACGCTTTCCTTGCGCACGGCGAGGATGTTGAGCCAGAGCAGCACGGCCCAGAGGCCGTCCTTCTCGCGCACATGGTTGGAGCCGGTGCCGGCACTTTCCTCGCCGCAGATGGTGGCGAGGCCGGCATCGAGCAGGTTGCCGAAGAATTTCCAGCCGGTCGGTGTCTCATAAATGCCGATGCCGAGCTTTTCGGCCACGCGGTCGGCGGCCCCCGAGGTCGGCATGGAGCGGGCGATGCCGGCAAGGCCCGCGGCATAGCCGGGGGCGAGATGGGCGTTGGCCGCGAGCATTGCCAGGCTGTCGGAGGGTGTGACGAAGATGCCCTTGCCGATGATCAGGTTGCGGTCGCCGTCGCCGTCGGAGGCCGCACCGAAGTCGGGCGCATCCTCGGCCATCATGGTCTCGTAGAGGGCGCGGGCATGCACGAGGTTGGGGTCGGGATGGTGGCCGCCGAAGTCGGGCAGCGGCATGAAGTTGAGCACCGAGCCCTTGGCGGCGCCGAGGCGGTTTTCCAGGATTTCCTTGGCATAGGGGCCGGTTACGGCGCTCATCGCGTCGAAGACGATGCGGAAGCCGCCGGCCAGCAGCTTGCGGATGGCGTCGAAGTCGAAGAGGGTCTCCATCAGCGCGGCATAGTCGGCGACTGGATCGATGACGGTGACCGTCATGCCTTCGATCTCATGGGTGCCTTCGATGTCGAGGTTGAGATCGTCGGCATCGGCGATCCTGTAGCTGTCGATGGTCTTGGTGCGGGCGAAGATGGCATCGGTGATCTTTTCCGGTGCCGGGCCGCCATTGCCGATATTGTACTTGATGCCGAAGTCTTCCGTCGGGCCGCCGGGATTGTGGCTGGCCGAGAGCACGATGCCGCCGAAGGCCTGGTATTTTCGGATGACGTTGGAGGCGGCGGGCGTCGAGAGGATGCCGCCGCGGCCGACAAGCACGCGGCCGAAGCCGTTGGCGGCCGCCATCTTGATGGCGAGCTGGATGACCTCGCGGTTGTAGTAACGGCCGTCGCCGCCGATAACCAGCGTCTGGCCCGCAAACCCTTCCAGGCTGTCGAAGATCGACTGGATGAAGTTCTCCGCATAGTTCTTCTGCTGGAAGACGGGAACCTTCTTGCGCAGACCCGACGTGCCGGGCTTCTGGTCGCTATAGGGCGTGGTCGGGACGGTCTTGACGGTCATGGCTTACACTCGCGATAGAAGGCTGGAATAAAGGTCGGCATAGCGCGCGGCGCTGTTTTCCCAGGAAACGTCAGACTTCATGCCCTGGTTCTGGATGCGGCCCCAGATTTTCGGCTCGCTATAAGCTTTGAACACGCGGCGCAGCGCCTGGCGCAGCCCGTCGGCATTGATGGGAGTAAACTGGAAGCCGGTGGCGACGCGGGCGGAAAGGGCGGCTTCGTTGGCGTCGATGACCGTATCGGCAAGCCCGCCGGTGCGCGCGACGACGGGAATGCAGCCGTAGCGCAGGCCGTAGAGCTGGGTCAGCCCGCAGGGCTCGAAGCGTGAGGGGATGAGGATGGCGTCGCTGCCGGCCTGCATGAGATGCGACAGCGGTTCGTTATAGCCGATGACGATTCCGATGCGGCCACGGTGGCGGGATGCGGCGGCAAGCAGCGCGCCCTCCAATGCCTGATCGCCCGAACCGAGCACGGCAAGCTTGCCGCCCTGCTCGACGATCCAGTCGGCGACCTCGGCGATCAGATCGATACCCTTCTGCCATGTGAGACGGCTGATGATGCAGAAGATCGGGCCGGTGTCGTCCTCCAGGCTGAAACGCTCGGCGACGGCCTGCCGGTTGACGGAGCGCTGCTTCAGCGAGCCGGCGGCATAGGGGCGGGCGATATTGGCGTCGGTCTCCGGGTTCCACACGGCGGTGTCGATGCCGTTGACGATACCGATGAGATCGTTGGAGCGGGCGTTCATGAGGCCTTCGAGGCCCATGCCGTATTCCGCCGTCATGATCTCGTGCGCATAGGTCGGGCTGACCGTGGTGATCGACCAGGCGGTGCGAAGCCCGCCCTTGAGGTAGCCGACATCGCCGTAATATTCGAGCCCATCCATGGTGAAGGCTTCGGGCGGCAGGGCGAGCCCCGCGAAGATATCGGCGCCGAACTGGCCCTGGAAGGCGAGGTTGTGCACGGTGATGACGGTGGGAATGTGCTGCAACCCGGTATAGCGCATGTAGACGGCGGTCATCGCCGCCTGCCAGTCATGGGCGTGCACGATATCCGGCCGCCAGTCGGGCAGCAGGCCGCGAGCGATTTCGGCGCCCGCAAAGGAAAGTGCGGCGAAGCGCCGCCAGTTGTCGGTGAAATCCTTTCCCGTGGCATCCACATAGGGGCCGCCCGGCCGGTCGTAATAGGCCGGGGCGTCGAGCACGAGGATATCGAGGCCCTCATGCGTGGCGGCGAGGATGCGCGCCGGTTCGCCGAGCAGGTCGTCGAAACCGGCGACCACCTCGACCGCGCCCAGCCGCTGCATGACCGCGGGATAACCGGGCATGAGCGTGCACATGTGCATGCCATGCCCGGCAAGCGCGATCGGCAGCGCGCCGGCGACGTCGGCGAGGCCTCCCGTCTTGATGAGCGGGAATACTTCGGATGCCACCGAAAGGATGTTCATGACCCGGCTAGAGCTCCAGCTTGTCGATCATCGGTTGGGTGATGAGGCAGATGCCGTTCTCCGAGCGGCGGAAGCGGCGGGCATCGAGCTCGGGATCCTCGCCGACGACGAGGCCTTCGGGGATGACGACGCGGCTGTCGATGACGACGTTCTTGAGATTGGCATGCCGGCCGATCATGACGTTCGGCAGCACGACGGCCCCTTCCAGGCGCGAATAGGAATTCGCCCTGACGCCGGTGAACAGCATGCTGCGGTTCAGCGAGGCGCCGGAGATGATGCAGTCGCCCGAGACCAGCGAGGAGGTCGCCGATCCGCGGCGGTTCTCGTCGTCATGCACGAACTTGGCCGGCGGCTTGATCTCGGCGAAGGTCCAGATCGGCCAGGAGCTGTCGTAGATGTCGAGTTCCGGGGTGATGTGGGTCAGGTCGATATTGGCCTGCCAGTAGGCGTCGATCGTGCCGACGTCGCGCCAGTAGGCTTCGCGCTCGAAGTTCGAGCGCACGCAGGAGGAATTGAAGCGGTGGGCGACGGCTTTGCCGTTCTGCACGATATAGGGGATGATGTCCTTGCCGAAGTCGCGGCTCGACGTCGGGTCGGCGGCGTCGCGGCGCAAGAGGTCCATCAGGAACTTGGTGTGGAAGACGTAGATGCCCATGGAGGCGAGCGCGAAGTCGGGGTTGCCGGGAATGCCCGGCGGGTCGGCCGGCTTTTCCACGAAGGCGATGATCTGGTCCTTTTCGTCTACATGCATGACGCCGAAGCCGGTCGCTTCCATGCGCGGCACTTCCAGGCAGCCGATCGTGACCTGCGCGCCGGAATCGACGTGCTGCTGGAGCATCAGCTCGTAGTCCATCTTGTAAATATGGTCGCCGGCCAGGATGACCATGTATTCGACGCCGTAATCCTCGATGATGTCGATGTTCTGGTAGACGGCGTCGGCCGTGCCCTCATACCACTGCGTCTCGGAGACGCGCTGCGAGGCCGGCAGGATATCGAAGCTTTCGTTTCGTTCGGGGCGGAAGAAGTTCCAGCCACGCTGCATGTGGCGGATCAGCGAATGGGCCTTGTACTGGGTGGCGACCCCGATGCGGCGGATACCGGAGTTCAGCGCATTGGAGAGCGCGAAATCGATGATGCGGGCCTTGCCGCCGAAATGCACGGCCGGCTTGGCGCGGCGGTCGGTCAGCTCCTTGAGGCGGCTTCCCCGTCCGCCGGCCAGGACATAGGCCATCGCGTCACGGGCGAGGGGTTGAATACGCTTTTGCTCCATAGTGTCGCCTCCCAGCTCTGTTATGCATCCAGCTCGAACATTACCGTCGCCAGCGGCGGCAGGGTGATGGTGGCTGCTATTCTTCCGTTGCCGTGCTTTGTCGCCTCGACGGCGCCGCCGTTGCCCTTGCCGGAACCGCCGTAGATCTCGGCATCGGTGTTGAGTATCTCGCGCCACCTCCCCTCCGACGGCAGCGGCACGGCGTAGCCCTCGCGATAGACGGGTGTGAAGTTGGTGATGACGGCGATCGGCTTTTCGCCGGGCGCCTTGCGAAGCCAGGCGAAGACCGAGTTCTCGCGGTCGTCGGCGATCAGCCATTCGAAGCCGTCGCCCTCGCAGTCGCGGGCATGGAGTGCTGCCTTGCGGCGATAGGTGCCGTTCAAGTCACGCACCAGCCGGCGCATGCCCTCGTGCAAGGGATATTCGAGCAGGTTCCAGTCGAGCGATTTTGCTTCGTTCCATTCCTGCCACTGGGCGAACTCCTGGCCCATGAACAGGAGCTTCTTGCCGGGATAGCCCCACATGAAGCCGTAATAGGCGCGCAGGTTGGCGAACTTCTGCCAGTCGTCGCCGGCCATCTTGGCGATCAGCGAGCCCTTGCCGTGCACCACCTCGTCATGGGAGAGCGGCAAAACGAAGTTCTCCGAGAAGGCATAGATGAGGCCGAAGGTCATGTCGTTGTGGTGGAACTTGCGGTGCACGGGCTCGCGCGACAGATATTGCAGCGTGTCGTGCATGAAGCCCATGTTCCACTTGAAGCCGAAGCCCAGCCCGCCGTCATGCACGGGGGCGGAGACCTTCGGCCAGGAGGTGGATTCTTCGGCGATCGTCAGGATGCCGGGATGGGCGGCATAGACGCGGGCATTCATCTCCTGCAGGAAGCGCACGGCGGCCAGGTTCTCGTTGCCGCCATATTCGTTCGGCACCCATTCGCCGTGTTTGCGCGAATAGTCGAGATAGAGCATCGAGGCGACCGCATCGACGCGCAGCCCGTCGAGATGGAACTTCTCCGACCAGTAGAGCGCGTTGTTGATGAGGTAGGACAGGACCTCTGCGCGACCGAAATTGTAGATCGCCGTGTTCCAGTCCGGATGAAAACCCTGGCGCGGGTCTTCGTGCTCGTAGAGTGCGGTGCCGTCGAACTTGCCGAGCCCATGCGCATCGGTCGGGAAGTGGGCGGGCACCCAATCGAGAATGACGCCGATGCCGACCTTGTGGCAGCCATTGACGAAGCGGGCAAAGCCCTCCGGCTCGCCGAAGCGGGCGGTCGGCGCATAGAGGCCGGTCGTCTGGTAGCCCCAGGACGGATCGAAGGGGAACTCCGAGATCGGCAGGAATTCGATATGGGTGAAGCCCATGTCGACGCAATAGGGGATCAGCCGGTCGGCAAGCTCGTCCCAGGTGAGGAACTCGCCGGCAGCGTTGCGCTGCCAGGAGCCGGCATGGACCTCGTAGATGGAGATCGGCTGGCGGCGGGCGTCCGTGCTTGCCCAATGCTTCAGATGCGCCTCGTCCTCCCAGTCCTGCTCGATCGGCCCCGTCGTCATCGAGGCGTTGTTGGGGCGCAGTTCCGAGCGGCGGGCGAAGGGGTCGGCCTTGAGCGGCAGGACCTCGCCGTTGATGCCTACGATCTCGTATTTGTAGGCGTGGCCTTCGGTGATGCCGGGGAGAAAAATCTCCCAGATGCCGGTGTCGCGGCGAAGCCGCATGGCATTGCGCCGCCCGTCCCATTCGTTGAAATTGCCGACGACGGAGACGCGCTTGGCGTTCGGCGCCCAGACGGCGAAGTGGAAACCGTCGATGCCGTCGAGCGTCATCGGATGGGCGCCGAGCTTGTCGAAGAGCCTGAGATGCGAGCCTTCGCGGATATAGTAGTCGTCCATCGGCCCGAGAACCGGACCGAAACTGTAGGGATCTATGACAACCCATTCGCCGCCGTCATTGCGGGCGCGGTAGCGGATCGGCTGGAGTTTCTTCACCGCAATCTCGCCGGCAAAGATGCCCGCCGGATCGACCTGTGTAAGGGCACCGATCACCTTGCCCGACAGCGTTTCTGCCGTCACTTCGGCAGCGCCCGGCAGGAAGCAGCGGGCGACGTAGGTATCGCCCACCGCGTGGACGCCGAGCACTGCGAACGGGTCCCAGTGCCGGCTTTCCAATATCGCGTCGATGTCCGCTTTCGCCAGGAGCTCTGACGGTCGTTCCGTCGTGCCTTTGTTCGGCGGTGCGGTCATCAGGCTCTCCAGATTTCCTTGGCGTATTGGCGAATGGTGCGGTCGGAGGAGAACCAACCCATGCGGGCTGTGTTCCGTATCGTCTTCGAAAACCAGGCAGTTTTGTCCGCCCAGATGCCGTCGACCTGGCGCTGGGCCTTGGCATAGGCGTCGAAATCGGCCGCCACCATGAACCAGTCGTGATTGTAGATGCCGTCGACGAGACCGGTGAACCGGTTGCGGTCATCGGGCGAAAACACGCCGGAGGAGATCGCGGCGAGCGCCTGCGACAATTCCTTCGACTGCTCGATGATGGCACGCGGATTGTGTCCTTCGGCCCGGACCTTCGCCACTTCCTCGGCGGTCATGCCGAAGATCACGATGTTTTCCTCGCCGACATGGTCGCGCATCTCGACATTGGCGCCGTCGAGCGTACCGATCGTCAGCGCACCGTTCAGCGCGAACTTCATGTTGCCGGTGCCCGAGGCTTCCATGCCGGCGGTGGAAATCTGCTCGGAGAGGTCGGCGGCGGGAACCATGATCTCGGCCAGCGAGACATTGTAGTTCGGCACGAAGACGACCTTGAGCAGGCCGCGAACGGAGGGGTCGTTATTGATCACCCGCGCCACGTCGTTGGCGAGCTTGATGATCAGCTTAGCATTGTGATAGCTCGGCGCCGCCTTGCCGGCGAAGAGTTTCACACGCGGCGCCCAGTCCAGTTCGGGATGTGAGCGGATCTGGTCATAAAGTGCCACAGCCTCGATGATGTTGAGCAACTGGCGCTTATATTCGTGGATGCGCTTGATCTGGATGTCGAACATCGCCGCGGGGTCGATGCGCACGCCCATGCGGCTGCCGACAAGATTGGCGAGGCGGTTCTTGTTCTCGCGCTTGATCGTGGCAAAACGTGCCTGGAAATCCGTGTTGTCGGCAAAGGCGTCGAGCGCCTTCAGCGCCTCGGCATCGTCCATGAAGCCTTCGCCGATCGCATCGCGGATCAGGTTGAACAGGCCCGGATTGCACTGCATCAGCCAGCGCCGCGGCGTGATGCCGTTCGTCTTGTTGTTGATACGGTCGGGATAGAGCTTGTGCAGGTCGGCGAACACCGTTTCCTTCATCAGCTCGGTGTGCAGCGCCGACACGCCATTGGTCGAATGGGAGCCGACGAAGGCGAGGTTGCCCATGCGCACCCGGCGCTCGCCCGATTCTTCGATCAGCGAGATATTGCGGATGCGCTGGTCCTCGAAACCCTTGTCCTTACGCGCCTCGACGAGGATTTTGGCGTTGATCGCGTAGACGATCTGCATATGGCGGGGCAGCAGCCGCTCGAACAGCGGCACTGGCCAGCTTTCCAGCGCCTCGGGAAGAAGCGTGTGGTTGGTATAGGAGAAGGTGCGGCGGCCGATATCCCAGGCCACGTCAAAATCGAGCCCGTGCACATCCGTCAGCAGGCGCACGAGTTCGGCGACCGAGACCGCGGGATGCGTGTCGTTGAGCTGGATAGCGACGGCATCCGGCAGGGATGTGAAATCCGGATATTGCTGGAGGTGGCGGCGCAGGATGTCCTGCAGCGAGGCGGAGCAGAAGAAGAATTCCTGGCGCAGGCGCAGCTCCTGGCCGGCCGGCGTCGCATCAGCCGGGTAGAGAACGCGCGTCAGGCTTTCCGCCCGGTTGCTCTCCTTCAGCGCGCCGATATGATCGCCGGCATTGAAGGCTTCGAGCAGGATCGGGTCGATCGGGTTTGCCGCCCACAGGCGCAGCGTGTTGACGCGCTTGGCCCGCCAGCCGACGGCCGGCGTGTCATAGGCTGTCGCGATGACGCGCTCGGCCGGCTTCCAGACGAAGCGCTGCTTGTCCTCGCCGATATTGATGGTCTCGACGCCGCCGCCGAAACCGATCTCGTAGGAGCTTTCGCGGCGCTCGAATTCCCAGGGATTGCCGTGGGCGAGCCAGGTTTCCGGCAGCTCGACCTGCCAGCCGTCCGCCATCTGCTGGCGGAAGAGGCCGTGCACATAGCGGATGCCGTAGCCATAGGCCGGCACGTCGACGGTCGCCATCGATTCCATGAAACAGGCGGCAAGACGGCCGAGACCGCCGTTGCCCAGCGCCGCATCCGGCTCTAGCTCGGCGATGACGTCGATATCGACGCCATGCATGGCGAGCGCCTGGCGCATTTCTTCCATGATGCCGGTATTGGTCATGGCATCGCGCATCAGGCGGCCGATGAGGAACTCGAGCGATAGATAATACACGCGCTTGGCACCCGTCGCGTAGGTGCGCCGGGTCGAATCCATCCATTTGTCGGTGATGCGGTCGCGCGCAACCAGGATCGCGGCCGTCAGCCAGTCATGCGGCTTGGCGACTTTCGGGTCCTTGCCGATGCGGTATTTGAGGCGTTCGAGCAGCTCCGTCGCGAGCTGTTCGACATCTGAGGATCGTAGAGCGGGCGCGAGATCGTTGTTGGTAACCCGGTTCATCATCGGTGACCTTTGCTCCCTCGCATTCAATGCGTTCGTTCATCCGAAATCGCGTTTAAATCAATTTATGCATCTATCCGAAGCGCTTGCAATATACCTTTTCAAGAAACGCCCCATGCATTTTCGACATGTCTGAAACACGGCGAAAATGCTAAAAAAACCCGCTGCGGGACTGCAGCGGGTTTCGATTTTCGGGGATGTAGACCGAATTATTTCGTCAGGCGGGAGACCACGGCGGAGGTGCGCTCGCCGATCACCTTGAAGGCGGCGACGAGGGCGGCCATGTTTGTGGCTTCAAAGTAGTGCGAGCTGTCGGTCGCGCAGGTCTTCAGAAGGTTCTGGCCGGCGGTCGGTGCCATGAAGGCTACGGTGTAAATCTCCATGCCGTCTTTCTTCGCGCTTGCGCAGGTCGCCAAGGTGCTGGTGTCGTCGCTCGAGTAGTTGTTCGCGCCATCCGTCATGAAAACGATGTATTTCGTCGGCACCTGCCCATTCTTGGTCTTGTGCGCGGTGTTTTCCGTGGTTGCCTTCAGCTTGTCATAGGCGGTTTTTATCGAAGCGCCCGAAGCGGTACCCCCGTCGGCGACCAGCTTGTTGACATAGGCGAGCGAGGCTGTGGATCCCCACGCGAGTTCGCTCGGCGTGTAGCTTGCGAGATCATAGGAGATGGCCCCGGTCCGTACGAAGGTATTGGTTGGATCGGCGAGCGTGAACTGCGTGAACAGGCTCGCGACGGCGAGTTTCAAGGCCGCCATCTTCGAGACGTAGCAGGGGCTGGTCGGCTTGGTTTTGCTGTTGCCCCAGTTGGATTCCGTCCAGTTGATGCAGGAATTGACGAGCTTGTCCTTTTCGTTGGTGATCCAGGCCATCGAGCCGGACTTGTCGAGCACGAGGAACATCGAAAGGGCATTTTTCGATTCCGTCGCGCTTTCGGCGGTGCTCTTGGCATTCATGACAGTCGAAGTCTGGCCAAGCAGTCGGGTAAAGGCGTTGAACTTGACGGTATACTTCGTCGAGATGTCGACCTTGTAGGACTTGCCGTTGCCGAGCATCGCCGTTTCCGTGATGGTGATGTCGGTGCCGGTTGCGAATTCCGGATCGTTATCATCATCGGACTGCCCGGCCTGGTGCTCTTCGTCGGTGGCGACCCCGCCGTTCATCTGCGTCTTGAGAAACTGCATGGCAAGGAGCTTTGCTTCCGCCTTGCTCTTGCTGTCGTTTGCCAGTGCGGAGGCTGCGGCAAGGGCCGCGGAATCGGCCGCGTCCTGCAGGGTCGTCCGCGTCATCACCATCTTGGTGAGGTCGATCGCCACGCCGCCGGCCGCCAGGATGAGCGGGCAGACAATGGCTGTCATCATCGCGAAATTGCCGCCGCGGTCGCCGAGGAGCCGCGCGATCATCGTCCGTTTTCCAGTCTTCTTCGTCATGAGACTTTACCCACCATTGTCATAATGTGGGCTGAAGTTAACAACGAAATGTTATTTAACGGTTCGGGGCCGTGGTATAGTTTTCGTAAAATTTTATAGGCCTTGAATTTCCGGGTTTTCCCGCTGTTTCCAATCGGGATTAGGCGGTCTGCCGTACCGGAATAACATCGACCGCCTGGCTCGTTTTGTGCTGCCCGTATCCTTTCAGGACACCGATGACGGGGGCGACATCCGCATAATCTCGGCCATAGGCGACGACGATATGATCGGTGCCGGCGGGGATGTCGTTGGTCGGGTCGAGTTCCATCCAGCCGTTCACCCGGCCGCACCAATAGCGCACCCATGCATGCATGGCGTCCGCCCCCTCCAGGCGCTCCTTGCCAGGCGGCGGGATGGTGCGCAGGAAGCCGCTGACATAGCCGGCGGGAATGCCGAGGCTGCGCAGCGCCACGATCATCACATGGGAAAAATCCTGGCAGACGCCGCGCTTCAGCTTGAAGGCCTCGCGCGGGGTCGTGTCGACATTCGTCGCCTTTGGATCGTAGGTGAAGTCCTTGTGGATGCGCGCGCAGATCGCCGTTGCGATGGCGCGGATTGTCATGCCGGGCTTGGCTATCGCGCGGGCGTATTCGGCGATCTCGGGGCAATCCCTCAGCCTCGGGCTCGGACCTGTATAGTGGTGCGGCGAGCCGGCATCGAGCGACCAGTAGCCGGCGATATCCTCTGGCAGATCCTCGACACCGGGCGAAAAATCGGCGGCCGGCTCCGGCACATCGACATGCACGCGCGCCTGCATGCGGATATCCAGCCGCTCGTGGGCATTGCGGAAGAGGATGGCGCTCATCGGGTTTTCGAAGAAGTCGTTGTGATCGACCCGCTCGCCCGGACCGGGTGTTACGCCCACCGTGCCGGCGACGAGCCGCTGGCGGCCGCCGATCGAGAGCGGCAGGACCCGCACGATGTGTCGACCGCCGGAAACCGGCGTGTCGTAGAGGTAGCTGATATGAAGGTTGACGTCGTAGAGCATGGTTTTCGGCGCCTCCCTTTCGCTCAGCTCAGATAGGTTTGCGCGAGGATGTCCGACAGCTTTTCGAGTTCCGCCTCGAAACGCTGATAGACGGCATCCGTCATCGTTTCCGGCGTCATCACCGCGAGCCCCGCATGCAGGCGCATTGCCTCGCGGTAGAATGGCGACATCTGGCCGTTGGAATAGGCGTTCGGCAGCTGCTCGACCTCGTTCTTGATCTCATTCAGCTGGTAGAGGATCGAGCGCGGATTCAGCGGATCGAGCGCCAGCAGATCGGTGACGGTGAGGCGTGCGGTCGCCACATTGTAGCGGCGGCGGTGGGTCATCACGCTGTCGCCGATCTCCAGCAGCATGTCGAGTGCGCCGTCGGGTGCATCCTCGCCGGACATATGGCCGAGCAGGCGCGTCATATGCAGGCCGCGTTCGAGATAGCGGCCGATGGAGAGGAAGCGCCAGCCGGTGAAGCGGTACATGTTTTCATGCACGAGCCCGGCAAAGCCGGCGAGCTTGCGCAGGAGCACGGTCATGGCGCGCGTCGCGTCGTCGCCGGGTTCTATGCTGACGTGGAAGCGCCGTGCGGTCTTCGCCAGGTCGTTCAGCGCCAGCCAGCCGTCCGGCGAGAAACGGTCGCGGATGTTGCTGGCGGAGAAGACCGCGCTGTCGATGCTGCGGATGAGGGTCGACGGCACGGCTTCCGACGTGTCGATGTCGAGCGCGTCGAGATAGTCGCTGACATCCTTCAGCAGCGGCTGCTCCGGATTGGCATATTCGGCGTAGCGGCCGTGCCATGCACGCAGGATGCGCAGCGCGCCTTCCGCCCGCTCGATATAGCGGCCGAGCCAAAACAGATTGTCGGCGGCGCGGCTCGGCAGGCTGCCGGGCATATTGCGGGTGAAGACTTCTTCCGCCGGCAGGAGCGAGGTGCGCTCGACCGGTTTCTGGCTGACGATCCAGACGTCCGCCGCCGAGCCGCCTTCCTGCATGGCGATGGCCGAGACATTGTCGCCGGCGCCGATGCGGGCGAAGCCGCCGGGCATGATCTGCCAGCCGTCGCGCGTGCGGGCGGCGAAGACGCGCAGCGACATCGGCCGCGGCACGAGCTTGCCGTCGACGAAGGCAGGCGTGGTGGAGAGCGTTACCGCCTCCTGGCCGACCAGCTTGGTGCCGTCGCTTTCCAGCCATTCGGCGATCGAGTGTTTTGCCGTGTCGCGCAGCGTCGAGCCCAGCACGGACTGTTCGTTGTCGTCGAAGAAGGGGCGCGTCGAATAGGCCGGGCCGATGACCATGCGCTCGATATTGGCCGCGACGTGCGCGCGCTCCTCCTTCTGGCCGCACCACCAGGTGGCGATCGAGGGGAGGCGCTGTTCCTCGCCGAGCAGTTGCCGGCAGATATTCGGCAGGAAGGCGAGCATGGCGCGCGTCTCGACGATACCGGCGCCAAGCGCATTGACGAAGGTGACGGAACCGGAGCGCAGGGCCTCGACCATGCCGGGTGTACCGATATGGGAGTTCTGGTTGAGTTCCAGCGGATCGGCGAAGGCGGCATCGAGGCGGCGCCACAGCACGCCCACGGGTTTCAGGCCTGCGACCGTGCGCACCATGACCTTGCCGCCGACCACCGTCAGGTCTTCGCCCTCCAGCAGCATGAAGCCGAGATAGCGCGCGATATAGGCGTGTTCGAAATAGGTTTCGTTGGCAAGGCCAGGTGTGAGAACGGCGATGCGGTCTTCCGCCGATTTTTCGGCCTGCAACGTGTTGCGGAAGGCGCCGAAGAAGCCGGCGAGGCGGTGCGCGTGGGTCTCGGCATAGACATCGGAGAAGGCGCGTGTCGTCGCGACGCGATTTTCCAGCGCGAAGCCGGCGCCCGACGGGGCCTGCGTGCGGTCGGACAGCACCCACCAGTTGCCGTCGGGGCCGCGGCCGATCTCGAAGGAAACGAAATGCAGGAAATGCCGGCCGTGCGGCTGTACGCCGACGAGGGGGCGCAGGAATTCGCTATTGGACGCGACGAGGGCGGGCGGCAGCAGGCCGTTCGCGACCAGTTCGTTCTTGCCGTAGATATCGGCGACGACGGCTTCCAGCAGTTCGGCACGCTGAACGAGGCCGCGCGACAGATCTTCCCATTCGGTTTCGTCGATGAGCACGGGAATGTGGGAAAGCGGCCAGGCGCGATCGGTGGCGGCCTCCTTGCCATAGGCGCGATAGAAGACGCCGGCATCGCGCAGATACCGGTCGGCGCGGGCGAAGCGGCCTGCAAGGTCCGCCTCGTCCATGCGTTCGAGCGCTGAAAGGAAGTGCCGCCACACCGGGCGCACCTTGCCCTGCGTGTCGACCATCTCGTCGGCGACATCAGGAAGCGGTGCATAGGCGCGGGCAGGCGCTTCCACCGTCTCGGCCTCGATCTGCTCTGCCTCCACGCTCGTGGTCTTCAATCACTGTCTCCTAGAGGGCTAGATGCCGGGCGGCCTGCGCAAATCCAGCGTCAGCGGAAAATCCGCCGGCGGATTTTCCGGCTGCAACAGATAGCCGCCCGTCCTGTGCCCCCAGGGCTCGAACCGCGCCAGCCGGCGCGCCTCGGCCTCGTTTCCGTTTACCGGGAAGGTGTCATAGTTGCGTCCGCCCGGATGGGCAACGTGGTAAATGCAGCCCCCGATCGCTCGCTTCGACCATGTATCATATATGTCGAAAGTAAGCGGTGTGTTGACGGGCAGTCCCGGATGCAGGCCCGATGCGGGCTGCCACGCCTTGTAGCGCACGCCTGCGACCGAGACGCCACGGGTGCCCGTGCTTTTCAGCGGAACCGGGCGACCGTTGCAGGCCACGGTGTAGCGTTCGGGATTGGCGGTCTCCAACTTCACCTGAAGCCGTTCGACCGACGAATCGACATAACGTACGGTGCCACCGATCGCACCCTCTTCCCCCATGACATGCCAGGGTTCGAGCGCCTGGCGCACTTCGAGATTGGCGCCCTCGTATTCGACCTCGCCGCAGAAGGGGAAACGGAATTCGAGCTGGGCGGCAAACCATTCGGGCCTGAGATCGAAGCCGTTTGCCCGGAGGTCGGCCAGCACGTCGAGGAAATCCTGCCAGACATAGTGCGGCAGCATGAAACGATCATGCAGGGTCGTGCCCCAGCGCACGAAGCCGCCCTGTGCCGGGTTGAGCCAGAACCGGGCGATCAGCGCGCGGATCAGAAGCTGCTGGGCAAGGCTCATGCGGGCGTTCGGCGGCATTTCGAAGCCGCGAAACTCGACGAGGCCGAGACGGCCGGTCGGGCCGTCAGGCGAGAACAGCTTGTCGATGCAGATTTCCGAGCGGTGCGTGTTGCCGGTGACGTCGGTCAGGAGATTGCGGAACAGCCGGTCGACCAGCCACGGGAGCGGTGGCGCGCCCTCATTGGGCGCCGGCACCTGCGACAGGGCGATCTCCAGCTCGTAGAGACTATCGTGCCGCGCCTCGTCGAAGCGCGGGGCCTGGCTCGTCGGGCCGATGAACATGCCGGAAAACAGGTAGGAAAGCGACGGGTGGCGCTGCCAGTGCAGCACGAGGCTCTTCAGAAGATCCGGCCGGCGCAGGAACGGGCTGTTGTTCGGATTGTCGCCGCCGACGACCACATGGTTGCCGCCGCCGGTGCCGGTATGACGGCCGTCGATCATGAATTTGTCGGCGCCGAGCCGGGTGAGGCGGGCCTCCTCGTAGGTCGCGGTGGTGATCGCCACGCAATCCTGCCAGTTGGCGGCGGGATGGATGTTGACCTCGATGACGCCGGGATCGGGTGCGACCCGCATCACATTGATGCGCTCGTCCTGCGGCGGGGCATATCCTTCGATATGGACCGGCAGGCCGAGATCGGCGGCTGCCTTCTCCGCAGCGGCGATCAGGTCGAGATAGTCCTCGATGCGCTCGACCGGCGGCATGAAGACGCACAGGCGGCCGTCGCGCGGTTCGACGCTGAGCGCGGTCCGCACAGCGCCGCGGATGTCGCCGGTCGATCCGGCGATATTCTGTTCGTTGCGGTCCTGCTGGGGTTCTGCTGCCCGGAGCGATGCCTGCGCCAAGGTCCTTGCCGGAGCGCTGTAGTCGGGCAGCGGCTCGCGCGGGATCGAGGGATCGGCGTGATGGATATAGGGATATTGCGACGGCGGCACATAAGGCAGCGTGCCGAGCGGCATGCGGAAGCCGATCGGGGAATCGCCGGGAATGAGGAATATCTTGCCGCGGCGGGTGCGCCATCTCTCGCTCACCCAGCGCCGCCCGCCGGCCTTGGCGTTCCAAGCCTGCACCGGCAGGATGTAGCCGGTGGCGGTCGTCAGGCCCCGCTCGAAGACCTTTGCGATACGCGCCCGCTCTTCCGGACTTTCGAGTTTGGAATTCGAGGGATCGACGTTTTCCGGCAGGCTGCCTTCCTTGATGATCCACTCCGCCGGGTCTTCGTATGCGGGGATGATCATGTCCGGCTCGATATCGAGTTCGGCGGCGATGCCGGCCAAGAGGGCTTCGGCCTGCTTTTCGGTGACCTCGGTGTCGGCGGCCTCCGTGGCGATCAGCTCGGGATTGTGCCAAATCGGCTTGCCGTCCTTGCGCCAGTAGAGCGAGAAGGTCCAGCGCGGCAGGCTTTCGCCGGGATACCACTTGCCCTGGCCATAGTGCAGGAAACCGCCGGGGGCGAAGCGCTGGCGCAGGCGCCGGATCAGTTGGTCGGCCTTCTCGCGCTTGGTCGGGCCGACGGCCTCGGTGTTCCATTCTCCCGATTCGAAATCGTCGATGGAGACGAAGGTCGGCTCGCCGCCCATGGTGAGGCGCACATCATTGGCCGCAAGCACGCCTTCAACCTCGCGGCCGAGCGCATTCAGCGCCTCCCAGCTTTCGTCGGAGAAGGGTTTCGTGATGCGCGGATGTTCGGCGACGCGGTCCACCGTCATCGCAAAGTCGAATTCGGTGTTCGCCTCGCCGAAATAGCCGCCGCTGATCGGCGCGGCATTGCGGTAATGCGGCGTGGCGGCAAGCGGGATGTGGCTTTCGCCCGTCAGCAGGCCGGAGGTCGGGTCGAGCCCGATCCAGCCGGCGCCGGGCAGATAGACCTCGCACCAGGCGTGCAGGTCGGTGAAATCGACCTCGGTGCCGGAGGGGCCGTCGAGCGCCTTCAGATCCGGGGCGAGCTGGATGAGATAGCCCGAGACGAAGCGGGCGGCAAAACCCAGATTGCGCAGGATCTGCACGAGCAGCCAGCTTGAATCGCGGCAGGAGCCGAGCGCGGTCGTCAGCGTCTGCTCGGGCGTCTGCACGCCCGGTTCCATGCGGATGACGTAGCCGACCGTCTGCTGGAGCCGCGCATTGAGGCCGACGACCATGTCGACCGTGCGCTGTTTCGGCGTGCGGTCGATCGTCTTCATGAAGGCGTCGAGGGCCGGGTCCATCGGCTCGGGCGTGCGATAGATCTTGAGGTCTTCGCGCAGGTCTTCCGGGTAGTCGAAGGGCCAGTGTTCGGCCTCTTCCTCGACGAAAAAGTCAAAGGGATTGTAGACGGTCATGTCCGCAACGAGATCGACCTCGATCTTCAGCTCGGTGACCGGGTCGGGAAAGACGTAGCGGGCGAGATAGTTGCCGTAGGGATCCTGCTGGAGGTTCACGAAGTGGTTTTCGGGCGAAACCTTCAGCGAGTGGCTGATGACCTTTGTCTTGGAATGCGCCGCCGGCTTGAGCCGGATGATCTGGGGTCCGAGGCGGACCGGTTTGTCGTAGATATAATGGGTGAGGTGGTAGATACCGGCCTTGATGGACATGCGCGCTCTTGTTCCCCTCGGGCGGTCTTAAGCCGCCATCGAGGGGAGTTTGTGCAATGCGAAGAGAGATTGCAAGCGGGAATGCCTGCGGGGTGCCGGGGACCTTGGCACCCCGCCTGCTCGCCGACCGGCCATTCGTCAGCGGTGCATCGCGACCAGCGAGAAATGGGCGCCCTGCGGATCGGCGCAATTGAGGATCCAGGCGCCGCCGGGCACCTCCATCGGTCCCATCAGGATCTGGCCGCCGCCATCCATGACGCGCTTTCCGGCCGCATCCAGCCCTTCGACGACGAAATAGTAGCCCCAGACCGGCGGGGCGGGCGAACCGGGCGGGTTCGTCATCATGCCGCCGATGGCATTGCCGCCACGCACCGCAAAGGTCTGGTAGGTGCCCATACCGGCCTCCGACATGTCGACGGCCATGTCCTTCGTCCAGCCGAAGGTCTTCGAATAGAAGGCCCAGGCCTCTTCGAGGTCGCCGGCCATCAATTCATGCCAACCCACGCGCTGCGGCTCCATCATGCCGGGATCGGCGGGGCCTTCGTCCTCGGTGGAAAAGAGTGAGAAGATCGCCCCGTGCTGATCGGCGGCGACGGCAAAGCGGCCGACACCGGGAATGTCCTGCGGCTGGCGATGCACGGTGCCGCCATTCGCCGTGATATCCTTCAGCGTGTTCTCGATGTCGTCGCTGAAAATATAGCCCATCCACATCGACGGCATGTTGCCGGCCCCGGCGGGCGGCGACATCAGGCCGGCGACCTGGTTTTCACCGGCATAGGCGAGGGTGTAGTTCATGCCCTCCATGCCGGAATCGCGCATCGACCAGCCGACGACCGAGGCATAGAAACGTTCGGCGGCGGGCACATCCGGCGTCATCAACTCGTACCAGCAGAATTTGCCATAGTCCTTGTGCATGCGGGTTCTCCCGTTTGTGTCTTCGTTCAGTCGCAGCAGGAATGCGCCTTGGGCGCATCGGCATACTCGTCCTTGCGCTTGATGAAGCTCAGCGTGCCGGTCTCGTTACGGCCCTTCGGTGCCCGGTCGAGGATCATCAGGGTGCCCAAGGCTTCCTCCCCGCCGCGGGCATAGTCGGAATAGGTGTGGTAGACCGTGCCGTCCTCGTCCCTGGCGAAGGCACTGAGGCCGGGCAGTTCGTCATGCGCATCGGCGGTCGGCGTTTCGCGGTAATTGTACATCACCTTGCCGCTCGCCAGCTCCTCCTTGGTGAAGGAGACATGGTAGTCGAAGTTGAAATCGCTGCCGAAGGACGACACCCAGGGGAAGGTCCAGCCCATGCGCTTCTTGTAGGCGGTCAGCTTTTCCAGCGGCGCGCGCGAGACGGCGATCATCGTGACGTCGTGGTTGTTGAGATGCGGCAGCATGCCGTCAATGTGATCGGCCATGAAGGAGCAGCCGGGGCAGCCGGCCTCCCATTCTGGACCATACATGAAGTGATAGACGATGAGCTGGCTGCGGCCGTCGAACAGCTCGGCGAGCGTCTTGCGGCCATCGGCTGTCTCGAAAATGTAGGTCTTGTCGACCTTGACCCAGGGCAGGGTGAGGCGCTCGGCGCGCACCTTGTCGCGCAGCTTCGTTTCCTCCTTCTCCATGGCCAACAGCGCCTTGCGGGCGTCCAGCCATTCCTCCCGGGATACGACCTCGTGGTTCGGTCTCATGCTCGGAACTCCTCTTTCTCGGGCTTTCGACGAATGCGTTGGTATCAACATTTTCGGTCCGTGTCAAAGTGCGAGCCGGCCTCACCCATCCGGCACGGACTGTTTCTCGACGGCCTGCAATGCGGCGAGGACGGTTTGTGTTGCCTCCGCGATGTCTTTTTTGCCGAGTATCTCGCCCAACGCATTGGCCCAGACGGCTTGCCGCGCCTGGATCGTTTCGAGCGCTGTCTTGCCGGTCTCCGTCAGCGCCATCAGCTTGGCGCGCTGGTGGGCGGGGTTGTCGGCGTAGGCGATAAGGCCGTCCCGTTCGAGCAGGTCGGCGACGCGCTGCACGCCCTGCCGCGTCATGCCGAGCGCCCGCCCGGCATCGGCGACCGACATCGGCGCGTGATCGGCGGCGGCCAGCACCTGCCAACGGGCACTCGTCTGGCCGGCGGGTTTGGCAAGTGCGTCGCCGGCATTCTGCAAATGGCCGGCGAGGCGCAGGACGGAAATGGCGAAAGTGGCGAAGGCGTCGCCGGCGGGGGTACGATCCGGATTCATATTGACAGCATGTTGTCGTTTTGCGATGGTGACTTTGACAACATATTGTCATTTAACGCCTGACGGCGCAAGCGAGGAGAAAGCGATGCTGAAGACCTACAAGGGAAGCTGCCACTGCGGGAAGATAAGGTACGAGGCCGATATCGATCTTTCCGCCGGCACGGGTCGCTGCAATTGCTCTATCTGCTCGAAGAAGCGCTATTGGGGCGCCCAGATCAAGCCGGATGCCTTTCGCCTGCAATGTGACGAGGCGGATCTTGGCGACTACCAGTTCGGCACGATGAGCGGCCATCACCGCTTCTGCAAGAACTGCGGCGTCTCGGCCTTCGGCCACGGCTATATCGAGGCGATCGGCGGGGATTATGTTTCGATCAACGTCGCCTGCCTCGACAACATCGAGCAGAGCGAACTGGCGGAGTTGCCGATCCAGTATTTCGACGGGCGAAACAATGCCTGGTGGAACACGCCCGAGGTGACGAAGCACCTCTGAAAAGCAGACCGGGCGCGGAAGTAGTTTCCGCGCCCGGCAAAAGCTTATTCCGGCAGGATGCGCACAGCGCCCTTGTCGGCGCTGGCGGCGAAGGCGGCATAGGCCTTCAGCGCCGTCGTGACATTGCGCTTGCGGGGGGCTGCCGGCTTCCAGCCAAGCTTGTCCTGCTCGGCGCGACGGGCGGCGAGTTCGGCTTCCGGAACCGCGAGGTTGATCGTGCGGTTGGGGATGTCGATCTCGATGATGTCGCCATCGCGCACGAGGCCGATCGTGCCGCCCTGCGCCGCTTCCGGCGAGGCATGGCCGATCGACAGGCCCGAGGTGCCGCCGGAGAAGCGGCCGTCGGTGACGAGCGCGCAGGCCTTTCCGAGGCCTTTCGACTTCAGGTAGCTCGTCGGATAGAGCATTTCCTGCATGCCCGGGCCGCCCTTCGGGCCCTCGTAGCGGATGACGACGACGTCGCCGGCCTTCACTTCGTTGCCGAGAATGCCCTTCACGGCTGCATCCTGGCTTTCGAAGACGACGGCGGGGCCGGTGAACTTCAAGATCGATTCATCGACGCCGGCGGTCTTCACGATGCAGCCGTCGAGCGCGATGTTGCCCGAGAGGACGGCAAGGCCGCCGTCCTTCGAGAACGGGTGTTCGACGGAGCGGATGACGCCCTTTTCGCCGTCCGTATCCAGTTCGTCCCAGCGGGCTTCCTGGCTGAAGGCGACCTGGGTCGGGATGCCGCCCGGTGCTGCGCGGAAGAAGGTGCGCACCGTTTCGCTGGTCGTGCGGGTGATGTCCCAGCGGTCGATGGCGTGACCGAGTGTTTCGGCATGCACCGTCGGCGTGTCGCGGTGGATGAGGCCGCCGCGGTCGAGTTCACCGAGAATGCGCATGATGCCGCCGGCGCGGTGCACGTCTTCCATGTGCACGTCCTGCTTGGCGGGCGCGACCTTGGAGAGGCAGGGGACGCGACGCGACAGCTGGTCGATGTCATCAAGGTCGAAATCGATACCGCCTTCGTACGCCGCCGCGAGGATGTGCAGCACGGTGTTAGTCGAGCCGCCCATGGCCACGTCGAGCGACATGGCGTTTTCGAACGCCTTCTTGTTGGCGACGTTGCGCGGCAGGATGCTCTCGTCTTCCTGCTCGTAGTAGCGGCGGGCGAGATCGACGATCAGGTGGCCGGCTTCGACGAAGAGGCGCTTGCGGTCGGCATGGGTGGCGAGCGTCGAGCCGTTGCCCGGCAGCGACAGGCCGAGGGCTTCGGTCAGACAGTTCATCGAGTTGGCGGTGAACATGCCCGAGCACGAGCCGCAGGTCGGGCAGGCGGAGCGCTCGATGACCTGGACGTCTTCATCCGAAATCTTATCGTCGGCAGCGGCGACCATGGCGTCCACGAGGTCGAGCGCGTGGGTCTTGCCGTGCAGCACGACCTTGCCGGCTTCCATCGGGCCGCCGGAAACGAAGACGGCGGGGATGTTGAGGCGCATGGCGGCATTCAGCATGCCGGGCGTGATCTTGTCGCAGTTCGAGATGCAGACCATGGCATCGGCGCAATGCGCATTGACCATGTACTCGACCGAGTCGGCGATGATTTCGCGCGACGGCAGCGAATAGAGCATGCCGTCATGGCCCATGGCGATGCCGTCGTCGACGGCGATCGTGTTGAATTCCTTGGCGACGCCGCCGGCCTTTTCGATTTCGCGGGCGACGAGCTGGCCGAGGTCCTTCAGATGCACGTGGCCGGGCACGAACTGGGTAAAGGAATTCACCACCGCGATAATCGGCTTGCCGAAATCCGAATCCTTCATGCCGGTCGCGCGCCAGAGGCCGCGGGCACCGGCCATGTTGCGGCCGTGGGTGGTGGTTCGGGAGCGATATGCGGGCATGGTCAATTCCTCGAGGTGGATGTG
This sequence comes from Shinella sp. M27, assembly GCF_049199905.1. Classification (NCBI taxonomy): domain Bacteria; kingdom Pseudomonadati; phylum Pseudomonadota; class Alphaproteobacteria; order Hyphomicrobiales; family Rhizobiaceae; genus Shinella; species Shinella sp. M27. Next base: position 80,892 of record NZ_JBLZPK010000060.1, on the reverse strand, counting down.
GCTGGCATATGGGCGTCTTCAAGCCGGATTGCGAGCCTTACGAGGGTTTCCCTAGCGCAAAACGCCCCGCACGTCACGAAAGGAATGATGATTTTTTGACGGTGCGACGCAATTTCCTTGCTGGCGGTCGCTGGTGTCACGACCGTTGTCGGCATGGTGCATTCATGCCATGGTCCGCGCCATGAACGGCACGGGGCAGGATTTGGCGGAAGCGGGCGCTGAGGGGGGCGAGGCGGGGCTCGACAAGAGCCCGCTCTATCTACGCATTCGCGACGTGCTGGCGCAGGCGATTTCCGCGGGCCGACTGCCCAAGGGCGCACTGCTGCTGGAAGGCCCGGTCGCAGCCCTCTTCGCCTCCACCCGCACGCCGGTGCGTCAGGCGCTTGTTCTCCTCGAAGAGGGCGGCATGGTCCGGCGCTTCGATGGGCGGGGTTTTCTCGTCGGGCAGGGGCGCAGCGGGCCGAAGCGCGTGGCGCTGACGCCTGATATGCTCGGGCTGAGCGAAGAAGCGCCGGGTCTGCGCAAGGCGCTGGGCTGGGAAGCGATCTATGAAAGTCTTGAGCGGGAGATGGTGCATCTCTCCGTCTTCGGCCGCCATCGCATCAACGAAGTGGAGCTGGCGCGTGCGCGGGGCGTCGGAAGACAGGTGGCGCGCGATGCGTTGACGCGGCTCGAAGCGCTCGGCATCGTCGAGAAGGACGAGCGCATGCGCTGGACGCTGGTGCCGCTCGACGAGAGCCGCATGCGCGACCTGCACGATATCCGCGTCGCACTGGAGCCGGTGGCGCTGATGCAGGCTGCGCCCTTCATTCCGCCGGCCGAGCGGCGCATGATGAGCGACCGGCTGGAAGAGGCGCTCGCCGCCTATCCCGACCTTTCGGTCCAGGCGATGGACGATCTCGAAACCGATCTGCACATCACCTGCCTCGGCTACTGCCCGAACCGGGAGCTGCTGATCGCGCTGCGCCGTGCGCGGTTCATGCTGAATGTCAGCAAGCACATCATCGGCGTCTCGCACCGCATGCCCGCGGCCGAGCCGTTCATCGCCGAGCATCTCGCCGTGTTCCGCGCGCTCGACGTCGAGGATATCGCGCGCGCGGCCGAGACTTTGCGCCATCACATCGTCGTCTCGCTGCCCAAGGTGATCAGCCGCGTCGCGGAACTGCGTGCAGCGCACCGTCCCGACGTTCCCGCCTATGCCACCCCGGTCGCGCGCTGAGGAGTTTCCCATGAAGGTCAAACGCATCGTCGCCAATATCGAGACTGCCGATCCGGGCGCGGTCGCGCGGTTCTATGCGGATGTGCTCGGGCTGGACCTGCTGATGGACCACGGCTGGATCGCCACCTATGGCAATGACGGCACCATGCCGCTGCAGGTGAGCTTTGCCTCGGAAGGCGGTTCCGGCACGCCGGTGCCAGGCCTCTCGGTCGAGGTCGACGATGTCGAGGCGGCCTATCGGGCCGTGCTTGCCGGCAACTACGCCGTGGAATACGGGCCGACGGACGAACCCTGGGGTGTCCGGCGCTTTTTCGTGCGCGATCCTGCCGGCACACTGGTCAACATCGTCATGCACACACGCTGATCAGGTAATCGCGCCGACCTGCCAGGGCACAAATTCGTTGTCGCCGTAGTCGAAACCTTCGCTCGCCGTCTTGCGGCCGGAGGCGGTCTCGATGACGAAGTCGAAGATGCGGCGGCCGGCCTGTTCGATCGTCTCGGTGCCGTCGACGATGGTGCCGCAATTGATATCCATGTCCTCCTTGATGTGCTCGTACATCGGCGTGTTGGTGGCGATCTTGATGCAGGGTGCCGGCTTGTAGCCGGAGACCGAGCCGCGGCCGGTGGTAAAGGCGACGAGGTTGCAGCCGCCGGCGATCTGGCCGGTCACGGCGGCGGGGTCGTAGCCGGGCGTGTCCATGAAGACGAAGCCGGGCTCCGTCACCGCCTCGGCATATTCATAGACCGCGTTGAGCGGCATGGAGCCACCCTTGGCCACGGCGCCGAGCGACTTTTCCAGAATGGTCGTGAGGCCGCCCGCCTTGTTGCCGAAGGAGGGGTTGTTGTTGAGCTCGGCGTCGTTCTTTGCCGTGTAGTCCCGCCACCAGTCGATGCGGGCGAGCAGCTTTTCGGCGACCTCCGGCCGGGCGGCGCGGCGGGTGAGGAGATGTTCCGCGCCATAGATTTCCGGTGTTTCGGACAGCACGGTGGTGGCGCCCTCCTGCACGAGAAGGTCGGATGCAATGCCGAGCGCCGGATTGGCGGAAATGCCGGAATAGCCATCGGAGCCGCCGCATTCCAGCGCCAGCTTGATGCCGGAGAGCGGCTGCGGCGTGCGGCGGATGCGGCCGACATCCGGCAGCATGTCATCGATCATGGCGCAGGCGGCCTCGATCGTCTTGCGCGTGCCGCCCTGTTCCTGGATCATCATCTTGCGGAAGGTTTTTCCCTCTTCCAGTCCGGCTTCCTCGATCAGCGGGCCGTATTGAAAGGTCTCGCAGCCCAGCCCGATCATCAGGATGCCGCCGAAATTGGGATTGCGGGCGTAGCCCTTGAAGGTGCGCGTCAGGATGCGCCCGCCCTCGGATTTGAGGTTGAGCGCGCAGCCGCCGCCATAGGTCAGCGCCACCACACCGTCGATATTCTCATGACCGGTCTCGCGGAACCTGCGGGCATAGTGCTCCGCCACATAGCGCGAGACGGTGGCGGAACAGTTCACCGTCGAGAGGATGCCGATATAGTTGCGCGTGCCGATGCGGCCATTGCCGCGGTCGTAACCATCGAAGGTGTGCCGTTCGGCCTGCGGCACCATGACCGGCGGTGCATTGTCGACGCAGAATTCGTGTTTGAGCGCAACGTCGAGAATGGCGAGGTTTTGCAGATGCACATGCTCGCCGGGGCGGATCGCCTTCGTCGCATAGCCGATGATCTGGCCGTATTTCAACACCGGCGCATTTTCGGCAATCGCCGCAATCGCGACCTTGTGGCCGCGCGGGATGCGTTCAATGGCAGTCACGCCGTTCACCAGCGCCCGGCCGGCATCGACATTGGCCGGCACCACGCCGACATTGTCTTTCGGGTTGAGCACGAGCACGGCGGGAAGGTCGGCGAGCATGGCGGGTCCTCCTGAGGGATCGGCGCATTATGCACTTTGCCGGCAGAAGTCAAACATAGGAATTTTCATTGTGGGGAACAAAGCGTCATGGTTTCCGCCATCAATTTGTCATATCATTATTCAGTAATTGTACGATGATTTGAACTGCGGATCGGGAGGTTGCGTGCCGGAGAAAGCAAGGAGACAGGCCCAGCGGCCTTTGTCGCGCCGTCCGCGCGTGCGTCACAATGTGACGGCGGCCATCGGCACGGACATCTGCGGCGGGCGTTTTCCGCCGGGAACGGTTCTGCCGCGCGAAAGCGACCTTTGCGAGACCTATGGCGTCAGCCGCACCGTCATCCGCGAATCCCTGAAGGTTCTGGAGACCAAGGGGCTGGTTCGCGGCCGCCCCCGTGTCGGGACGCTCGTCTGCGACCGGTCTGACTGGAACGTGCTCGACGCGCAGATCCTCGAATGGATGGGGCCGGATGTGCTCTCGGCCGAACTCCTCAGTTCCATTCTGGAAGCACGCCGCACGGTCGAGCCGGCCGCCGCCTTCCTCGCCGCCTCGCGCGCCACCGCGCAGGAAATCGCCGATCTCGAACGGGCCTGCGACGAGATGGGGGAGGCGGAGGGTGATCTCGAGACCTTCACCGCGGCGGACGCCCGTTTCCACGAGACCCTGCTCAGGGCGAGCCACAACAAGGTCTTTCACCAGCTCTCCTCCATCATCCACGCTGCCCTTTCCTATGCGCTGCACGCCTCCAACCGGGCATCGGCAAAGCGTGACGAGGCGCTGGATGTGCACCGCGATCTCGTGGATGCGCTGCGGCTTCGCGATGGTGCCCGGGCAGAGACCTGTTCGCGCCACATTCTCGATCTCGCCGCGCGCGACCTGTCGGCGCTGATGGGCAAGGCGGCGGAAATCTGACGAATCTCTCGGGAGACGAGACCCGCGATGCAAGCAAACGGATGAAGATCATCAAGCTTACCACCTATATCGTGCCGCCGCGCTGGCTGTTCGTGAAGGTGGAGACGGACGAGGGCATCGTTGGCGGGATGAGCCGGTCGTAGAACGCCGCGCACTGACCGTCGCAGCCGCTGTGCACAAACCGGGATAATGCCCCGGCTCCCGCTTGCCTTGTCAACCGCTCGGCAGGCCCTGAGCATGCTCCATCGTCTCGTCGAGCGTGACCCAGCCGTGTTTGGATTGCTCGAAGACCGAGAGGCTGGGCGGGGCAAAGGCCGGGTCGGCGAAGGCGCCGACCGCCACGCCGATCCAGAACGGCGCGGCTTCGGCCTTCCAGAAAACGGTCGAGCCGCAGGTCGGGCAGAAATGCATGTGGACCATGCGTCCGCTTTCGGCGGTGCGGACGAATTCCGTGCTCGGTCCTGAAACCTCGACGCAATCGATTGCATAGAAGGCATTGGCGCTGAACGGCGCACCAGTCGTCGTTGGCACGCCAGGCAATGGCAGAGTGCCGTCAAGCGCGGCGGTTCGCGGGTTGCCAGTCGGAGTGCGCCACAGGCGCATTGGGCATCGGCCATGAAAAGTCCTCCCGTTGACACGGTTCATAGTCGTTGGATTGGGGGGCTGAAGGTGCAGGCCTGCGGCGCAGGGTGCGAAGGGCTGAGGCCTGAACGATTTCAGGCGTGCCGAGTTCCAGATAGGGCGGGAGAGGCCGAAGTTCAGGCGTGGGTTGGTGTTCCAGAGGTGCCCCAACTTTTCATCTGCCAGTGCGGTGGACGGAATCACTTGCGGCCCCTATCTCTTAGGGGCACTATCCAAGGAGAGATTCATGCGTCCCACTTCCGGTTTCATCATTGCCACACTCGCCGTCCTCGCGCTTGCCGGCTGCAGCACAACGGCGGCCGACAACACGACCTATGCCCGCCCGGCCGTGTCGAGCGGTGCGGTTTCCATCCCGCTGAACTGATAGCGCGGCTCCGGAAGACCTGAACGCTCCTAGGCTTTGCGGAGCGGCAGGCTGATGGCGGCCCGGTAGCGGCTGCCATTCACCGGGCCTGACGAAAGCTGCCACCTTTTGCCAAAACGGGCTTGCAGCCGATCGGTGATATTCCTAAGGCCGATGCCCATGCCCATGCCTGCCGGTTTGCGGCCTGCCTGTTCCGGTGGCAGATCGTTTTCGACGCTCAGCACCAGACGGTCTGTCTCCTGCCGCGCGTCCAGCACGATGGTGACGCGTCTGCTTGACGGGCCAACGCCGTGTTTGACCGCGTTTTCAATCAATGGCTGAAGAATGAGGTTCGGCACCAGCGCGGTTTCAAGCTCTACCGGAAGGCGTATCTCGAAAGCCATGCGTTCGCCGAAGCGTTCGCGTTCGATTTCGAGATAGTCGCGCTGTAGGGCTACCTCCTGCACGAGCGGTACGTCATGTAGCGGGTTGAGCGACAGGGTCGTTTGCAGAAAGCGCGACAGGGACAGCACCATGCGGTCCGCCCGTCCTGCCGATCCCTCCTCGATGAGGCCGGCGATGGAATTCAGTGTGTTGAAGAGAAAATGCGGATTGAGTTCGTAGCGCAGCGCCCGCATTTCCGCATCCAGCTTGCGGCGTTGCGCATTGAGCAATGAGAGCGCGGCCACGTAGAAGCCGAAAACGATGACGTTCCAGATCATGCTGAAACGAAACTGCAAGAGGGCTTTTTCCCACGTATTGGCGATCGCAAAGCCGGGAACGCTCAGGCCGCCCGGCAGGATGTGGGGACCGGCCAGCATGATGATGGCGATATCGAGCACGGCCTGGCTCATGCCGGCAAGAACGACGGCGAGGATGCCGAAACCGATGGCCAACCCTTTGGGTTGGTTTTGAAGGTGCTGAAGTATCCTTGCCAGAACGATGGCGAGCAGAATGCTGCTCAACCAACCGGGGGCGATGAGCGGCAGGCCGCCCGGCAGCATCAGGATGTCGTTGATCGACAGCGCCGTCCACAGGGTAACGGCCAAAACAAGCGCCTCGCGCCCATTCAATATGCCTGCCATGAAAACTCCCGAAGCCACTGTTTTACGAACGGCCAAACGCCGTGTTTTGCTATGCCTTGGAAGTGAGGAGAGGAAAATGGCCGGGCAACCATTGTGCACGAAAAACCCGGCCTGCGGATCGCAAGCCGGGTTTCGATTGAGCGAGTGTCGCGGTTAGTGCGAGTCGGCCATGCGGGCCGCTTCGACTGCGGAGGACTGGTTGAACCCGACGCCGTTGAAGAAGGCATTGAGGATAACCGCGACGATCGAGGCGAGCACGATGCCCGATTCGATGATCGGATGGATCGCATGCGGCATCCACATCAGATAGTTCGGCGCCAGCAGCGGAATGAGACCGAAGCCCACGGAGACCGCAACCACGAAGAGGTTGTTGCGCGAGGACTTGAAGTCGACATTGGCGAGGATGCGCACACCCGTTGCGGCGACCATGCCGAACATCACCAGGCCCGCACCGCCGAGCACGAATGTCGGAACGGCCTCGACGAGGGCGCCCATCTTCGGAATGAGGCCCAGGATGATCATGATCACGCCGGCCGCCACGCAGACATAGCGGCTCTTCACGCCGGTGACGCCGACGAGGCCGACATTCTGCGAGAAGCTCGTGTAGGGGAAGGTGTTGAACAGGCCGCCGATCATCGTGCCGATGCCATCGACGCGTAGACCCGAGGTCAGCTGCTGCTGGCCGATCGGCCTGTCGGTGATTTCGCCGAGCGCCAGGAACATGCCGGTCGATTCGATCATCACGACGATCATGACGAGCGCCATGGTGGCGATCAGCACGGGCTCGAAGATCGGCATGCCGAAGCGCAGCGGCGTGACGACGGCAAACCAGCCGGCATCGCCGACGCGGTCGAAATGCATCAGGCCAAAAATTGTGGCCGCGACGCAGCCGATAACGACGCCGGCAAGCACCGCGATATTGCTGATCAGGCCCTTGCCGAAACGGGCGATGAGCAGGATCGAGATCAGGACGAGGGCCGAAAGCGCAATATGGCTCGGCTCGGCATAAACAGGGTTGGAAATGCTCGGCGCGATGGCAAGACCATCGGGAATGGCTGGGCCGCCTGTCTTGGCGAGTTCCTTCATCTGCGTCAGCCAGGCGGCATGGGCCGGGTCGATCAGCTTCGGTGCCGTCGGGCCGAAGGGATTGCCGAAGGTCCAGTTGATGCCGACGCGCATCAGCGACACGCCGATGACGAGGATGATCGTGCCCGTCACGACAGGCGGGAAGAACCGCAGCAGGCGTCCCATGAGGGGCGCAAGCAGCAAGGCGATGAAGCCGGCCCCTATGATGGCGCCGAAAATCATGCGGGCGCCATCCGGGCCGGGATTGAGCGTCGCCATGGAAACCATGGGGCCGACGGACGCGAAGGTGACGCCCATCATGACCGGCAGGCGAATGCCGACATGGCGGCCGACGCCGAGCGACTGGATGATGGTGACGAGACCGCAGACGAAAAGGTCGGCGGAAATCAGGAATGCCACGTCCTGCGGACTGAGCTGCAGGGCCCGGCCGACGATCAGCGGTACGGCGACCGCGCCGCCATACATGACGAGGACATGCTGGATGCCCAGCGTTGCGAGCCTGCCGACGGGCAGTTTCTCGTCCACCGGGTGTATACTGGATGCGTCGTTCATGGATACTCCTCCTATCACGTCGACCCTACCTGTCCCGTCCTCCAACGGGGTGTCCTATCCTTTTCGCGCTGCGGTCGTGCGCTGCAAGCATAGCCAGGCGATAAACACTTTACGTATTCCCGGGGTAATCGTGCGACGGGGAGTTTTCGCAGTCGGCCGGCGCCGACCGGAATTTCAATGCCTTTTCATGGAATTGGCATTTGATTTTTGAGGCGGCAAGCGGCTTGTCCCTGCCGGCATTTGAGCGCAAAACACTTGATGCCGTCAACTGTTTCCCACACGGCATATGTGTATTTCCGCCCGGCGTTCGGCTGCGCTGCAACGGAGCTGAGGAAGCGCCGGAAGCCAGGATAAGAACCGAAGAATGTGCGGGAAACCGAGGCGCTTGCTCTGGCGCAGAAGGCAATAGAGGCTGGTGCCGTCGGACGTCACGAGGACGCCGTCCTGCACTGGAGGGCAGCGTCAGCCGTTGCCGATGTGCATCTGCCCGGCGCCGATATCGACCACAGCACGTCGAGCCGACCGTTCACGCCGTCGACGTTGTAAGTCGCGATCTTTATCGGACCGCAAATCATATCAGAACGGTGTGAAGGAAAAGCCTGTTCGCGGGCGCACTCCAACCGGATCATGTGCCGGCTCCGGATCTGCCTGATAAGCAGCCGCCTGACGATCGGCAACGCGTTGGATCGCCTCGAAAACCGCCTCAGGCGGCCAGCCAGCGATGATCACACGATCGGCAAGCTCCTGCACGGCCGCATCGACTGCGTGCTCACATTCTACTACGACATCTGGATCAGTCGTCGGTCGTTGGGGCGGTGAAATTCGGACGTTCATTGGTGGCCTCCTGTCGATCGGCTCTGACCCCTGCAATAAAGCAGAGGACTAGTGCTGTCGGACCAACTCTCAGAACGCGCGGTTCGTTCCGGCCTTCGCAAGAGTAGCATTCGAAAGACTGGGTGGATACTCTAGCGAACCACCTCGACATTGGCCTCTCGGGCAGCTGCGAGGAATGCCAGGCGAGCCCTGGACGGAGAGCATTTTCCTTCGATCGCCTTCGCGCAAAATGCGAGCGCCCGCTGAAAAGCGCGTCCATACGTCACCGGCCATTTCTCGGCCAGCACAAACATGGCGTTGCGCGGATCCCTGATCTCTATTGCGCGGGGCGTTCCCGGTAGGAGAATTGCGAGGGCATGGTCCCAAATCACAGAAAGCATTTCAAAATTCCCATCTAACTGGGGCGAGAAATGCCGATCAGGTGAAGGTGGTTCCGTGACAGATCAACGAAATTTGTGAGGCAAGTGTGCGAGGGCGTCGCGGCGGGATTAATCACCCGTCTTCGGCGGCGCGTCCTCTCCGGAGACGGGTGTGATGTCAGGGGCTTCTTGGGGACGACATGGGTCCCGGCCTCGAATCTCGAAATATAAATACCATAAAATCCAAGGGGTTTTTTGATACGGCCACCGGAACATCGCGTCACCATTTCCGTTTCCAATAATATTCAAAAGTATGGGAGGTCGAGATGTTTCAAGCGTCTCTCGGTGGCGGCTTCGGCGCGCAGGAATACGGGCTGCGCGCCTCCATCAAAGCCGCGGTAGCTTACGATGAGCTTTGCTCACAGTTCACGATCGAAATCACATTTCAGCCCCAGGCTATCGTCATCAATGGGCGAGTACCTCCGTCGGTAGCTAGCCGAGTGAGGGCCATAATCGTAGAGGTGGCGGGCGCGGTTGCAGTCTGGGATCGGACCTTCTGGCTGGATTAGAGCCAAGCGCTTTTATAGGCAGTCCGCGGGGGCTGGCTCCACGGACGCCGCTCAGGCTGCGATAATATCGGGCTTCTTCAGAAAAATGTTGTCAAAACGAAACCAAGCGCAGTGAACGCACGGTGTGTTCAAACCTTTTAGCAAAGGGCTTGTCATCTGCTTCATGATTTCGAGCTAGACGCCCAAAACAGCTTAATGAGCGCAGGAAAGCGCCGATGATAGCCCTCAGTAGGAAAAGCGCGGCACAACCCACGGCGCATGCCTCTCATGTGGTGCATATTTTGCAGGCTTGGGGCTTCCAGCCCCTAGTGTAGCCGCGGCCCATGGCGATCGCCGCGATACGCAAAAGATCTTCCACCGCGTCGCGTCCCGCAAGCACCGTTCGGATGGCCTCGGGTGCATCGAGTCATGGAGCGCAAGCACTTCGAAGGCTTCGTCTTTCGGACTCTCTTGGTGTAGGGACTGCAGGATCATTGTAGGCGCAGCTTCAACTGCTTTTTGCTCTTGAGGACGTAGAGGGGGCGGGTAGCCACCTGCATCTCCTGAAGTCGCTCGGCGAGCTCAGCTGCTACTTTTTCGCGCCATACGCGGGATCCTACCACTGTCGCAAGGGCTCTTGCTAAAGTATCAGTCTGCATAGCTATCTCCATCTTTGTTCTTCTTATGCTCACGTTTTTATTGTGAGATATGCCGTGGTTCGTTTCGTGGAAGTGCAGCGAGCATAGGTCTTTTAAGGGTTATTTTGGGATCTGTTATTTTGGATGTAGGATAATTTCTAATGACACAAAAATATTTTAGAAAAATTTTTGATATTTTTGTGTATAAAATTATTTTTCCAGAAAAACGTAAATAACGTAAATATTGAATTGGGAATAGTTCTTGATAATAATAGTTACATCAAATTGATCTCGCTGTTAAAGCGCTGAAAAAATAGCAGTGGGTTGTTATGTCAAGGTACGCTTTGGCGTGGCGTCGCTCGCCGGGGAAGCCGCCCTGTAACATACAGGTTGGCCGGCTCTATTTGTTACGAGGTAGCCTTGGGCCTAAACCTAAAGGTGACGAAATAGCCCGCATCGGTTACGCACGTGTAAGTTCCGCTGATCAAGACCTAGAACCCCCGCGGTGGCGTGGCGCGGATTGATCGGCAGGTCATTTTCGATGCGCAGGCAGCGGTGCTATGCCCTGCCGACATAGCCCGCCGGGTTGGTTGCTCCCGAATGCAGGTCTATCGGATACTGAACATGACAAAGCCTGTTAGCGGGCTCGCTTGAGAATGGCGCCCTAGGACCGCCGATACTATTGTAATGATTTAGGTCAATCAGACGTCGCCAATGGATATGACATCGGTATCCTTGCCGCCGTGATAAATGCGAAGGATCGTTAAGGTGTCGTCTTTGACGCGAAAGGCGATGGTGGCTCTGCGGCGATAGCCTAAGATCCGTAGGCCGAGCGCCACGTCTCAAGCCCCGCTCGGGAAATGTCGCGAATTCCGTGCAATAGTCGATCAGCTTATCCACATAGGCCCGAGCCACGCGCTCGCCGGCTTGCGGCACAAGGTAGGTCAGCAATTGCGCCAGATCGCCTTCTGCCGCATCGCTGAACAAAACGACGTAAGATATCATGCGCGAGAGGACGTCCTGCCCGCCAAAGCATCGATACGGGCATGAAGCCGTCGCCGGGTTTCCTCCGGTGACGAGGTGCGCATATCGCCGGCGTCAATGGCCTCGACGGTTGGGGCGACCTCATCCAGCAGCCATTTCTCGATTGCGGCATCACGAGCGGCCAAGGTGCGCAGGCCATCACGGATCACTTCGCTCTCCGTCGCATATTCGCCGGAAGCGACTTTGGCTTTTACCATCTGCGCCATTTCCACGGGCAGGGTGATGCTGAGGGATTGGGTTGTGCGCATGATCGGTATCCTTTGCTACCACGTTTAATACCATAGAGCACGATTTAATCCTACAGATTTGCCGGATACCGATGTCGACTCATGCGCGGACTACAGGATGAAGTCGCTACCCCTCATGGCAAGGCTGAGATCGAGCACGATGGTGAAGTCCGCCACGCCGTCTCCATTGACGTCACCCGAGATGTAGGTGTCGCCTGACTTGATCTCGTAGTGCAGTTCGCCTGCGACTTTGTGGAACGCCTGTGTTCCGATGAATGTGAACTCCTGATCCCCGCTTGCCTTGGTACTGGCGTCAATCAGCTTCAAGTCGACCTTCTCAGCATCGGCACGCGCGAAGTCCTTGATGATATCGCGTCCGGTTGAGGCAACCGTCGAATCTCGCACCGATTTGAAGACGAATGTGTCCTTGGCGGCTCCCCCCGTCAGCGTGTCCTTGCCTAGCCCGCCATAGAGGGTGTCGATCCCATCTCCACCGTTCAGGATGTCGTTGCCGTCGTCGCCTTGAAGGATATCGTTCCCGTCATCACCGTTGAGCGTGTCGGCGCCCTTGCCGCCGTAGAGCTTGTCGTTGTCGGAGCCGCCGTTGAAGAAATCATTGTCGACCCCGCCACGAAGCGTATCGTTGCCTGCGCCTGCGAAAATGTTTCCCGTCAGCCGACCACCCGCGCCGTTATAGACGTCGTTCCCAGCCTTGAACATGATGTTGCCGGCAATCTTGCCGCCGACATTGTTGACTACGTCGTTTTGGTTGCCCAGCTCGACAACACCACGAAACGTGCCGCTGTTGGTGATCCGATATGCGACGCCGCTGGCGCCTGCGATGGCAAAGGAACCGCCCCAGATCAGGCCGCTATTGGTCACGGTGAGGGTGCCGGTTTCATCACCGAAGTTGCACATGAGGGCATTGTTGCCGCCGATGATCTGCCCGGAATTCTCGATCGTTCCGCCATGGCTGGGGTCGGACAGGGCATAGATCATGCCGTTCGCGCCACCGGTCACTTGGCCGGCATTCTTGAACTCAAACCTGTCACCGGACAAGGAGGCGCCATAGCTGTCGCCTGAGACCCGCGCCCCCTGCTCTATCTCGATCCACTTGTCAGCTTTGGTGGTGTCCGTCAGGCGAATAACCCCGACCTCGCCGCTCAGACGGGCTCCGGCAGAGACGAACACGCCAACGTTTTGGGACCAGCTGTCGATCAGCGTCCAGCCCCTTCCGTTGAGATTTACGCCCGTCGCAATGAACAGATCGGTTCCCGCTGAAAGGCTTAAGGTATCAACGTCGGCGTTGTCGCGTGTGATGATTTGAAGTGCCATATGAAGCTCCAAAGACCGGTACTCGGTAGAGTCCCGAATGAATTACCCGCTTTGCTTTAGGCCGCGCTTGGATCAGTCGACGGGTGTAGGCTCACCCATGCCCCGGTCTCTTCACCCGACCCTCAATCTGCCAATACCTGTACGAAGCGCTTGGCCACCCAGCCGGATCGGCACGGGCCGGTATAGGGGCCATCGAAGTACGGTGGAGCTTCGGGTATCTGGCAGGTTTCCATCAAAGGGACATCGTCTCTCACAGCAGGCGCGTAGATAACGCCGACAAATGTTGCGACATCCCAATCGTCAGGCGTGGCAAGGATGACGCGTGCCCCCTGATCCAAACGATCGATCTCCGCGGCCTTGATGGACGGTGCGGCGCGGACGGACAAGAAACCGTCGCCATTTTTCCGAAGGCCGATGATTTCGGCAACCGCTCCACCCGGTGCGATCTTTTGGCCATCGAGGACGATAGATTTCACCACGACAGGTTTGGGCGCTATTTCGCCGGAAAAGCAGGGTTTTCCAGTCAGCAGGGCGACGGTCAGAATGAGTGCGGCAATGCTGCTGTATTGCATGGTCATCACTACCTAGCGTTTGACGAGTTCGACGCGGCGGTTCTTGGCGCGACCGGTCTCTTCGTCATTGGATGCGACCGGCGAGGACATGCCGGCACCGAACGGCGTCAACCGCTTCGGGGAAATTCCGTAGTGCTTTGCGAGATCGGCCACCACGGCGTCGGCACGCTGCCGGGAGAGATCGATGTTATAGTCGAAGCCGCCTTTCGAATCGGTATGTCCGGTGACGACCACCGAGATATCTCCGTTCGCCTTCAGGAACTTGGCGATCTCATCCAAAGTCGGGCGAGACTCGGCTTTGATGTCGGCTTTGTCGAAATCGAACTGGATGCCGTAGAGAGCAACGTGGCCGCTTGCTGCAATCGACTGCTCCATCGCGCCGGCATCGACAAAGGCGATCTGGTCGCCCTGCATCGATTTGACGTCCGCTGCTATGACATGCACGAGCGGTCCGGTCTTGCTCTCGCCAAGAATGACGGCGGCATACACATCCCCGGCCGGCTTGGTTGCCTTGGCCAGAAGGTAGCGCACGCCATCGCCGTAGCGGTAATCTATTGTGCCATCACCCCCGACGAAATTGAAGCGATAGACGCTCGTGTTTCCCTTGAAGCAAGTTTCGTCCGCGCAGGAATAGAGGGTCTCGAAACCGTTTGATTTCAAAGATTCCTCGTAGTTCTTCATGATTTCGAGGAGGGACCGATCCTTAGGCGCGTTATAGCGGATGTCGGTAATGCCGCCTTCCACCTTGATGCTGTTGGTGTCTGTCAGCGTTTCGCCATCTACCTTGAGGTCGATTGGCGCATTGAGGAAGCGTTGCTCGTCAAATTCCGAGAGCTTGTAGCTGAAGATTTCAGAACCGGCATATCGGCCAATGAGAGGATGATCCTTTGAGCCTTTGATGTCCTCCTTCGCGGCGAGAGGACTGGAAAGAACCCCCACGATCGTCAATGCGACGACAAAACAGCTCGGAAATGAATACTGCTTCAAAATATTGCTCCGTATCAGGCGACCGCGCGTCACCATGCTTGGCGAAGGTCCGCCAGATGGCCCGCCGATCCCAAAGCAGCATTAGCAGCGACTAAACTCTTGCAATATTCCCCGACCGGGGAGCATTTGGTGACTTCAGAGTATTTTGGAGTGAGGCGCCTCTTGCGTGAATCGCGTTCCAAGCGGCAGTGGAGTGAACTCGACGTGGTCTGCGGCGCGAGCGTCGGGCTGGAGGTCATCGCACCCGATATCTGCCGCATCCTGCGCAGCATTGTCGGCGCTGACGCGGGCGCACTCTTCTGGATGGGGCAAGGCGACTTGCCGGTGGGGTTCTTCCATGAGGATTCTTCAGGGGCGGTCCGCGATCTATTCGCCAACGCCTACGAGGAATTGTTCGTCGGGCCTGCGGAGATCAATGTCGCCTCGCTGATCCGTCGTAAGGACCGCGCTTCCGGCCACGTGATCGCGCCGCCTGAAAGCTATTGGAAATCCAATACCTATAATTTGCTCGTCCGAGCGAGCGGACACCAGCATTCCCTCGACCTCCGTATCGATGAGAATGGTGTTGCCTGTGCGGTCCTTCTGCTGTTCCGGGAACGCGGCAGACCACCCTTCACCGAAGATCACATGGCGTTGCTGCAAATGGCACTGCCGGCTCTGCGCCGTGCGGTCCACCTGTCGCCGGCGCCACAACGATGGTCGGCTAAGGGGTCTCCAGCCTATCTGTTGGTCGATGGCCTTGCCCGGCAGTTGCTGTTCTGCTCGCCAACAGCAACCGAGCTATTGCAACGAAGCAATCTCGTTGCGCAGGGCGTGCCGATGTTTGGGGCGCTCACGACACCACCCGCCTTCGCCGCGGAACTCTCCCGGCGATTAAAGAGCGAGCACCGTCCGCGCATATATTTGCCAATCCCGGAAGGCCGACTCCACATCACAGCAGAGCGCCTTGCTGCAAACGGGGGCGAGGACGCAACCTTGATCACTCTGCAACATGAAGAACCAGATCGTATTGCAATCATGCGGCGTGTGCTGGGGTTCGATCTTTCACCGCGGCAGAAATCTATTATGCTGGCCGCCGCAGCTGGAGCGTCCCGCGCAGAGGCGGCCGAGCAGACCAGCACAAGTCCCGAAGCAATGAAAAAGCATCTTGCAGCGATATTCGATGTTGTAGGCGCACGCTCTTGGACCGACCTCACGCAGGTTTTTGCCACGCGCAGCACAGGCGAGAGCGAGTAGCTACACTATTCAATTTCCTCGCACTCGACGACGGCCATTCTGTCAGCCTTGTCGGTGTGTGGCGTTGTCATCTACCGCGAGGGCGTCGAGATCGCTCAGCAGTGCGGCGGCCATGCCGGCACGACGAACAACCAGATGGAGCTCACGGCGCTTCTGGTGGCGATCGAGCGGGCAGGGCAGTTATCCGGAAATTCCGGAGAACTCGTCACGATATGGTCCGACAGCCAGTATTGCGTGAACGGTGTCAACGAATGGCTGGCCGGTTGGAAGCGGAATGGTTGGAATCGGAAGAAGCCGAACAGCCCTAACCGCGCGGCCTGCGAGATCAAGAACCTTGAGCTTTGGCAAGCGATCGACGCGGTGCTGGGCGATGCGCTGACTACGAGCACGCTCGCTATCAGGTGGGTGAAGGGCCATGCCGGCATCGCTGGCAACGAGCGCGCCGACGAGCTGGCGGAGATGGGCCGGCAGGAGGCCATCGAGATGCGAGCGGGTTTGCTCACATCGTCCGACGACCTTGACGCGCGTTACCGCCAGATCATGGGGGCGGCATGATTGGTGCCCTGACCATGGCCACGGAGCCCGCCCGAGGCGTAAAGTCTCATGATAATCATACGTTCGACAATAGCGGTCGCACGGTGGGCCGAGACAGCCACCGCAACTGCGGCCTTCAAGATGACGCTGGCGATTTTGTCACGAACTATCATTTGGATGTCTCCGCGAACCATATCACCGACAATCCACGGCCGCAAAATTGGTTCCCATCGCAGGGTTGTCTCGCAGCCGCTAGGACCCCACCCAACCGTTCACGATATCATCTTCGAAGGAATTTCCTCCTGGTACGGGCGTGACATCCGGTGCCTCTTCAGGGACAACATCGGGTCCCGGTTCTTCAATCGGGCGGTCCGGAATGTCCGGCAGATCTTCTGGAGTCTCTTCCGGAGGAACTTCCAGGGGCTTTTTCGGATCGTTTGGGTCATTGGCCATATCGCTCTCCTCTACGACCATGCAACCGGCGCAGGCCGGCGAATGTTCCGCGAGGTGGCGGAATGATGTCGCCCCTAAGAAAGAGAGGCCGCGGTTGCAGCCTCTCCAGATCGCTACGGGCGCTATGCGGACAAGCGGCCGCCCCCGGAGCGCGAGCGGATCATCCACGGCTGAACACCGGGAGAATTCACCAGGATGCCCTTCTTCTCTCCAAAGGAGCGGATGGCATCGCGTCCGATTTTTACGGGCTTGTGACCGTCGAAGGCCATGTAGCAGGTCTTCAAAGTCGCATCGTGAATTATGTCACGATCGCGTTCAGGCCATTCTTCGAGGAAGTCGATGGCGTCTTCCAAGCACGTTATCTCCCGGACCAGTTCCCTGCGTTCCTTCAGATAGACGGGCTTATCAAATACCTTCGAGTTCATTTCTACCTCACTGAAAACGTTGGTGATCAACAAGGATGGCGTCGCGTCGCGACGCCGGCTGACAATTTGTGGACGACGCCGGGCGAGTTCAAGAGGCTTTTGTCTTGGTTTTTATGGCGGCCAGGTCTGAATTGATTCAGGAACGCGTCAATATCTTCAACGTGGCCAGAGATTGCGGCGTTCGGCTCTTGGCAGCGAGCACAGTCCTGCGAGCCGTCGGCCAGGCGAGTGTTTTGCAAGCCCACAGTCCGCGAGATCGGTCAGCGATGGGGAGAGGGCCATCTGCGGCTAACACTTCGCCTGATGGCGGGTACGCGCTCGAATGCACGCGAACTCTACGCCGACATGCTGAAGGCGGTGGCCCGGCTCCTCGCTCGCAATCCTGATTTGATCCGCCGGCAATCATTCGTCGTTGAGTTCAACAACACTGACCTTGGCGAACTCCGCCGCCAAGCAAAGATGATGCGGTACGGGGTACCGACTAGCGATGTGTTGCTGGTTCTGCTGTTGAAAGGCCCAAAGTGCTAGGGCAACGCCATGCCTGAGACCGTCAGGCAACGTTCCGAGGCTTACGGCCATTCAGAAGGCCAGTTACCGTGAAACTGCGTCAGCGGCTTCCCCCGGACGAATGGAGCAATGCTTTACGTGGATAAATGCGCTGCAGGATCAAAACGACAGGGAGTTGCCGTACAACTGGTCTTTCATCAAAGTGCGCACCGGGCGCTATCTGTCTGATTTCGCTGAAGAAAATGATATGGGCGAGCGAAAACTCCTTCGGGTTATAACGGCTATATGCCAGTGCATTGCCGATAGCTTGAACCAAGCGAGGCAAATTCGGCTTGACCGCCCGGATTGCGCTATGTCCGAAAATGCGTTTGAACTCACGTCAACAACGGCAACGTCCGAGAAATGCGCCACACACTGGCGCGATACGGACGGGAGGCCGCATATCGACTCTGTCCTTGGTAAACGAGGGTACTCGACCCCCGGTTCATCCGGTCGCGGCATTCCGATAAGAACCGCAGTCTTCGAGTAAGGGGATAACGCAGCGGAAGCTACCCCGGTGGTGCGGCGCGTTTAGTAATCCAACGCGCCGCCCTCAATTCACACCGCTACACGGCGCGCAGCCTTGTCAGCGGCTTTGCGATCCGAACCGTGCTCGGCAAGGATCTTTCCGGCATCCTCAACGGAAATCCGGTGCTTCTTTGCCAATGTCTTGGCATCATAATTCTGGGCAGACGCCGAGGCGTCTTTCGATTGTGCCATGATGTTTCTCCTAGGGATTGCGGCAAGGCATGAGCGCCACTAGGCGCGCCAAAGCCGATGAGCCTTATGTAGGTGGTCCACCGCCATATAGCAACCAGCTGAAATCCAAGGGGGAGCCGCTGCACCCCGCATCATTCGGGGCCTTGGCCACCTGCGGGTGACGCCGCCACGGTCCAGCGGCCAAGCCGGGCGGGTAGCTCGGCATTTCACATAAGAGGCGAGGGGTTTGCGCCGCGTCCGCGCGCTGCGAAAACAAAATCAACCGTACGGCCAACTGTTGAAAGGTCGGTCACCGGCGTTTCCGGAAACGTGATCCAGAATTCGTCTTCAATCAGCATCATGATTTGGGTGACCTCTAGGGAATCGGCCCCGAGATCCCCTATGTACGACGCATCGTTTTCGAGTTCTTCTTTTGAGACGTGAAGCTGCGCCGCGACAATTTTCTTTACCCGATAGGCAACATCAGATCTGCTTACATCGGTAAACATTGGGATTTTCCTCGATTGGTAACGGGGTCTGGGTTGCACGCGTCGAGCGCGCTACGCATTCCCGGTGGGATTAGCGAGTAGGACGGGTCGGCCCCTTAGGAGCCCCGCCTTCATCGTCCCAGACGTCGATGCCGGCATTTCGATCGCGGTGCGACGCGGCCTTGGAAAGCGGATAGTCTTCCGCTCCGATTGTCGCGCTCTTTATGAGGCGAATGATCTTTCTGGCTTCTTCGTTCTCCGGGCCAACGCCGCCCATAAGTTTTTCAGTCTCGTAATTCGCGTCGCTAAGAACCTGGCGAAGCACGGTCTTGGTGACTTTTGCCTTTGTCCGTGGCGCCCTGAAAGTCAGGATCACCATATCCAGCCTTCGGTTAGGACATAAATGACCATGATCAAGCTGGCTCCAAGCCCAAAGTGAGAGGCCATCTCGGTAACCATCTGACGGTTCTGGAAACGGTAGATTGTGGAAGACATGCAGTCCTCCTTCATTTGGGGCCAGGGTATCAAGCCCTCAAACAGCAGCGCCCGTAATGATGGCTGCTGGAATAACAACCATGCGCGCTCACCGAGGCATTAGCAAGAAATCAAATGAGGCCATTTAAAGCCTTCAGATCAGGCGGCCCCATACGGCATAGCCGCAACAGAAGAGATGCGTGAGGTTTGGTGCGCCAATGGCCCTCCTGAAAACTGACACCTTTTTTTTACGCAGACTCAGCGTATATAGGGGTAATGAGATTTAGTGTTGACAAAGAGAAAACAATTGAAGCGCTTCTTTATATCGTGACGCGATATGGAGAGGTGGGCCGATTCCATGCTCTGAAAACGCTCTATTACGCTGATCGGGCACATCTCCAGCGCTACGGCCGACCTATCACTGGCGACCGCTATATCGCCATGGAGAACGGCCCGGTTCCATCTTATGCCTACAACGCCGTGAAGCAGCAACTGCCCGAGGCAGAGCGTGTCATCGTCGCGGGAGCGCTGTCCCCGGGTAACGGAGCCCGCCATCCGACGTATAAGCCGCACCGGGAGCCCGACCTGTCCTTTTTCAGCCGGACAGACTTGGAGTGCCTGGAGGAGGCGTTCGACTATTGCCGTCGTCGGTCCTTCGGAACCATTTCTGATGAGACGCACGATCATCTTGCGTGGAAGAAAGCCGACCTCAACGGTGAGATGCGCGTCGAAGACATGCTCGATGGTGCATCCGACGAGATAAAGCAGGAAGCGGAGCTGTTTGCTTCCTATGGCGTCTTGTAAGCTTGGCCACATCTACATCGTTGATACTGTCCTGACCAAACCGGCCAAGGAAAAGTTTGCGCTTTGCGTCTGCATCTCCGACCGCTATTTCGTTTGGATCAATACCAACCCCGCGCCGCACGGCAAAGATCAGTTGTTCCTGCCCGCGGGCTGTCATCACCTCGTCCAGCACGACAGCTATCTCGACCTGTCCCGCATCGTATGCCATCCCGAATGGGAGCTAGATGATGCTAAGGAATTCCCTCAGATATCGAAATCCGTTGCTTCCGACATCGTGGCGCTGATCGACGCCGGCCTCAACGTGATGCCGCCGCGCCATGCTGCAATAGTGCGGGCCGGTGTCGTAAATATCACTAACCAAGCTGGCGCGTAACCCCAGCATGCTTGAAGCGAGAGCCGGGCTTGGGCCCGGCTTCTCAGAGAGTTTAATCGCCACTCTTGCCGAGCCCTGATGGTCCATCAAGGCGGCCGGCCGTTGCGGCCAGCACTCGGATTGCATCCATCGCCGTGGCTAGGCCTTGCATCAGCATAGCAGTATCGCGCGTTCCGCTGAACTTGTCGATTTCGAGTGCCCGGCTACGAAGCCCGGCACTCTCGGATTCCAAACGGGCGAGAAGGTCATCGTTCATGGTGCTCTCCTTCAGGAACCATACGCAGCTTTATTAGGATGCTTCGGCGCTTCTGAATTCACCGCCATCTGACCTTCTTTCAAGGCAGGCTTATCAGCCATCCCAGAAACATGGTCGGCGGGGCCGGTCCCTTTCGTGGCTTTCGGCTGTTTGTGTTCGCGCGCCGAGGGGTGTGTCCCGTCAGAAATACTACCGGGATGCGGGTCTTCGACGACCGGTGTCGGTGTAGCGGATTTGCTTTCGTCGGGCTTCGCCATAGTTGCTCTCCTTTTCTGGGAGAACGCTACCGCTCGCTATCGGGTTCCTCTGCCGATCAAAACCATTGCCACGCCATCCAAAAGCAGGCGTAGGCGAAGACCCCGATAACGAACAGCAAAGCAATTTGCCGGGCCATGACACAATATCCCTCTCGTTCAATCAGGATGCGCCATCAGCGGGCCGGAGTCGACGCTTCCCTGGAGGGTAGCGGCAAAAGCCGCCGGTGTCCGTAAGCTCGTAGAGGCCGCTAGCCGGCCGTCAGAAATTGCCCACGCTCACATCGAGCATGCATGCCGTACCTGCGATCTGCGCGCCGCCTAGGTCACGACGATCTGGCCGTTTTGCACGAACTCGGTGACATCGAGATCGAACCGCTGCACAACGGCTTGATCATCACCCTCTGTGGCCGGCGCGAAGTGCAGGAAATAAGACGCATTCCGGCTTCTGGAGCGTTCAATCTCCGTGGCGGACAGTTTCTGCCCAACGTAGATGCCGTCACCGATTTCGTGGCCATCAACCATGACAGCCTTCTTCACGGTGAACTTCACAGGGGTGATGGTCATGGGCTTCCTCCGTTCGACTGGACTTTGCCACGGCCATGGCGAAAGCGAAACTCGCGAATGAGTTAAACCAAAGATGAGAGTAGTATGCCGCCCTTCTGCTCGCGAACGGGGCTATGACAGCAGATGGGATAAGGCGCGCAAAGCCTTCCTCGCCAAGCCGGAGAACCAGTTCTCTGAGCGCTGCAAGGCCTCTGGTTTTCTGACGTCGGCAACCTACGCATGGATGGGACAGCCCAGACGAACCCCAGGCGCATGCATCTCGTCGTCAACCACCACACCCCCCAAAAAGGCGACCAGCCTCTATTCTGGGACCGCTCCAATTGGGAAATTGTCTGTCCCGACCACCATGACATCCGCATCCAGCAAGAGGAGCGTGGCAAGGTGAGGAGCGGGACAGGCGTTGACGGTCGACCGCTCGACCCAACCACCCATGGAAACCGAAACGGCGGGTGACCATGCCCGACCCTCGACGTAGGCGAAAGAAAGTTGCGCAACTGCGTACGAAAGCGCCGATGGGGAGGGGGCATCGAAAGTCGGAGGGCCTTGGGGTCCGGACCAGCCAGGGGCAGCGTTCGCACTGAGATCAAATCTGAAACAAAAAGTTGGGGCCACCCCGTAGGGGTGATGTGTCATGAACGTTATCGGAATTGACGGAACTGGCGAGATCGTCACCGAGCCTGACTGGGAAAGCATCTTCAACGATGTGCTCGAAATCGGCCAGGCGCAAGAACACTGGCGGCGCGTCACAACCGAGTTGAAGGACCGGGTGTGATGTCGCAGGGAATGCCCATGCGCTACAGCGCCTGGTCGTCGCCTATGTCCTGTACGACCGGTCCCTTCGTGAGGTGGCAGAAAACGGCGCGGTGACCCGGCCGAAGCGTGGAAACCCGAAAACGATAACCCGGACCAGTCCCCACTTCATCGCCATGCGCGAAATGGCATCTGATGCGTGCCAATCTCGAGCTGACCGAGCTCGCCGCCGACAAGCTGGCGAAGGCGCTCCAGAAGACGTTCGACCCGACAGCGGGTGGTGCCGTGGACACGTATCATTCAATCTCATCTCGGCCATGCGCCCGGATCGCGGGTTACGGATCAGGTCTACGTGCATACGACACCCGACGATTACAGGGCTGTCATCTTTGATTTGTCGAAGATGAGGCCGGCTGGTAAGCGAGCCGCGTGAAGATCGCTCCATGCCGTTGTGCCAAACGCTTGGCACCGGCAACCTCTCTTTCTCAAGATGCGCTTTGCACCATCCGAACTTGGCACCATCTGGCACCAGAAATGACAAAGGCCTTGGCGATTTCTCGCTAAGGCCTTTAAAAGGATGGTGGGCGTGACAGGGATTGAACCTGTGACCCCTACGATGTCAACGTAGTGCTCTCCCGCTGAGCTACACGCCCATCCGATGAGGGGCATAGACCACAAAACATCTGGCGGCGTCAATAGCTTTTTGAAGCTTTTTTTACACGCCGTTTTTGTGGTCTTTTCCGGGGCTTAGGCGGCCAGCATCTTGTTGACTTCGTCGACGAGGTCACGCAGATGGAAGGGTTTCGACAGCACCTTGGCGTCCTTCGGAGCCTTGGAATCCGGGTTCAGCGCGACCGCGGCAAATCCGGTGATGAACATCACCTTGAGGTCGGGATCGAGCTCGGTGGCGCGGCGCGCCAGCTCGATGCCGTCCATCTCCGGCATCACGATGTCGGTGAGCAGAAGCGAGAAGGGTTCTTCGCGCAGCCGGTCATAGGCGCTGGCGCCGTTGTCGTAGGACAGCACCTGGTAGCCTGCCTTTTCGAGCGCCTTCACCAGGAAGCGGCGCATGTCGTTGTCGTCTTCGGCGAGGAGAATCTTGGGTGTCATGGATTTCGGGAACCATTGCTGAAGGTTGTCGGCCCGCGGACGGGCGGTTCTGATACACAAACGTATTCCGGTAAATATCCGGTGAATGTGGCAGGGCAAGGCCTATGCCCAATGTTCTCAGTATGGACAGGCGGGCATGCCGCTGGCAACATGGGCGACGCAATGATTTCAAGGCATGGTAAAGGACTGCAATGGCGGGGGCCCCAAGCGAAAACAGCCATTTCGAAGTGCTGGAGCCGGTTTCGCAGAGCGTGCCCCTCGTCTTCAACTCGCCCCACAGCGGCCGCCGTTATCCACAGGGCTTTCTTGCGCAGTCGCGGCTGGATGCGCTCGGCATCCGCCGTTCGGAAGATCATTATGTCGATGAACTGTTTTCCGTGGCACCGGCGCTCGGCGCGCCGATGCTGATCGCGCATTTCCCGCGCGCCTGGCTCGACGTCAACCGCGAGCCTTATGAGCTCGATCCGCGCATGTTCGAGGGTGCACTGCCCTCCTATGCCAATATCAATTCCATCCGCGTCGCCGGCGGTCTCGGCACGGTGCCTCGGGTCGTCGCGGAGAATATGGAGATCTATCGCCATCGCTTTCCCGTCGAAGAGGCGCTGGAGCGGGTGGAGACGGTCTACAAGCCCTATCACGATTGCCTGCGCCGTCTCGTTGTGCGCACCCATCTCGCCTTCGGCTTCTCGGTGCTGATCGATTGCCATTCCATGCCGGGCAATATCCGCGTCGCGGGCTCGGGGCTGCGGCCGGATTTCATCATCGGCGACCGCTACGGCACCAGTGCCTCGGGCGATCTGTCGCGCACCGCCATGCGGCTCTTGGAGGACATGGGTTTCACCGTCGTGCGCAACAAGCCCTATGCCGGCGGCTTCATCACCGAGCATTACGGCCGGCCGGCCAAGGGCCTGCATGCTTTGCAGATCGAGGTGAACCGGGCGCTTTACGTTGATGAGACGACGCTTGCCAAGCGGCCGGACTTCGCCGTGCTGCAGACGGCGATCTCCGCCTTCCTGCAGGACTTTTCCGAGCATGTCGAGGAATATGCCGCAGACCGGGCACTTGCCGCCGAATAGGTCCGCTTCCCTTTCAAAAAAAACCGCGCTTGCGGCGCGGTTCAAGTCTAGGGAGGAAACACCCAAGGAGGGTATTTACAGTCGGTGAAGACTGTAAGGAAATGGTAATGTTGCGTCGCACAAGAGTCAAGCGCAGCTGCGAGATAAATTTGCGATTCGCTAAGCAAGAATGTTGCGTTCGCCTTCGGGCCGCTTTTGCGTCAATCCGGTTCCGTTTTGCCTGACGATGCAGTATTGAGAGGCGTGAAAAATCCCTCCGAGAGAGCCTCCATGTTGCCTGATCGCGCCTTTTTCGACCTTCTTGCCGAGGCGGCCAAGAAGGAAACCCTGCCGCGCTTCCGCGTCGGCGCCGATATCGTCAACAAGGAGGCTGCCGGTTTCGATCCGGTGACGGAGGGCGACCGCGCCGCCGAGACGGCGATCCGCACGCTGATCGAACAGCATTTTCCCGATCACGGCATTCTCGGCGAAGAGCACGGCTCGGTCGGCCTCGACCGCGAATATGTCTGGGTCATCGATCCGATCGACGGCACGCGCGCCTTCATTTCCGGCGTTCCGGTCTGGGGCACTCTGATCGGCCTCTATCGCAACGGTGATGCGGTGATGGGCCTGATCGACCAGCCTTTCACGGGCGAGCGCTATTTCGCCGATGGCAAGGCCTCGCACTATGCCGGCCCCGACGGCAGGAAGGTGCTCTCGACGCGCGCCTGCAACAACCTGTCGGATGCGATCATGTTCACCACGTCGCCGCATCTGTTCAAGGATAGCGGCAAGACCCGATTCGAGGCCGTGCAGGACAAGGTGCGGCTGTTCCGCTACGGCGTCGATTGCTACGCCTATGCGCTTCTGGCGGCAGGCCATGTCGATCTCGTCGTGGAATGCGGGCTGAAGCCCTATGATGTCGGCGGTCTCATCCCGGTCATCGAGCAGGCGGGTGGCATCATCACGACGTGGGATGGCGGGCCGGCGGAGAATGGCGGCGAGATCATCGCGGCCGGCAGCCGCGCGGTCTATGATCAGGCGATGGCAATTCTCAAGGCTTGACCGGTCAGGCGCCGAGGTTGGTTTCCTCGGCGTCGCTGCCGGGAATGAAGGCATCGATCGCCGCCAGCGCCTGGGCGCGGAATCGGTCGGATTCCTGGAACAATTCGTGTTTTGCGCCGTCGATCTCGATGAGGCGGGCGGCGCGGAAAATGCGGGCGAGGTTGCCGATCGTTGCGCGCGGCACCAGTCTGTCGGCCGTCGGGCAGAGAATGAGGGTGGGAACGCGGATGCGCGTCAGGTGATCCTGATGCGTCACGCGCGCCATGGCCTTCAGTGTCTCGTTCAACCAGCGCGCGCTCGGCCAGCCGATCGACAGTTCCGGATGTTCGGTGAAGATCGCCGTGTTGCGGGCGAAGCGCCGCGCGTCCGAGGTGACGACATTGCTGGCAAAATCAAGCGACGGATCGCCCTTGCGGAAGGTGCGCCGGCCAAGACCGAACAGCGAAGCGAGGCGGGCGATGATGCTGATTTTGCGCTGGCTCATCGACTGGCCGCCGAGCGCGATGAAGGGGGCGGCAAGCACCATGCGCTCGATGCGGTTTTCCAGCTCCGGCGCCTGCGAGAGGGCGACAAGGGCGCCTGTCGAATGGGCGACGATGTAGAAGGGCAGGCGGGCATCCGGCAGCACGATCTTTTCGAGGAAGAGGGCGAGGTCGGCCTCATAGTCGGAAAAGCGGGCGACATGGCCGGCGCGGGTGCCGGATACCAGCCGGTCCGATCCGCCCTGGCCGCGCCAGTCGAAGGTGGCGACCCACAGGCCGCGCGCCGTCAGGTCGTTGATCGTCTCGAAATATTTCTCGATGCATTCGCTGCGCCCGCCAAGCAGCACCACCGTGCCTTTGGCCTCGCGCTGTTCTGAACGGAACACGGCATAGCGAATCTTCACGCCGCCGTGGCCTTCCATGAAGCCGGCGAAGTGGTTTTCGGGAACCGGATTGTCGGCTGTGGCGTGGAGGATGGAATCCATCGGGCGGACAGGTCTCGGCAACGTCGATGACTAATGGGCGTCGATGGAAGATGGATAGGCGCTCGCTCCGGCGTCGTCAAAGAAAAAAGCCGGATGCATGTGGCAACGGGGGTGGCGCACATGCAGTCCGGCCGCAATTTAACCGGGGAGGAAGGGACGTTACACCCCGGTCGTCAGAAGTTTTCGCTTCCGATGCTCCGGTTCTAGCAGCGCGAAGCTGAACGCTGTCCGAAGCGGCCGTTCATCCGGCGTTCATCTGCCGAAAATCTTTTTGGCCAAACGGGAGGTCAGGCGCCGCGCCAGTCCGGGCGGGCCAACTCGTACCAGACCTCGCCCTGTTCGCTGCCGGGAATGGGATCGGGCCAGTCGGTGTATTCGGTGCGCGTGTGGCGCATGCCGAGCTTTTTCATCACGCGGCGCGAGGCTTGGTTCACCGCCATCGTGGTCGCCACGATCCTGTCATAGCCGCCGTCCCTGAAGCCCCATTCGACCAGTGCTAGAGCCCCTTCCGCCGCCAGCCCCTGGCCCCAGTCCGCCCGGCGCAGGCGATATCCGAGTTCGGCCAAGTCCTTGCTTTCCGGCCATAGGCAGAACCAGCCGGTAAAGGCGTCGTCGGCTGTGCGCCGTGCCGTCCAGACATAGGGCTCGGTGCCGTCGGGCATGAGGAATGTCGCGTTCGGATCGGCGTTGGCCCGATCGACGGGGTGTCCACCGTTGAGAAAGCGCATGACGTCGGGATCGCGTTCGAGCGTGATGAAATCGGCGCGATCATCAAGAGTGCAGGGGGTGAGCGTCAGCCGCGTCGTCTGCAAAACGTGCATGTCATGGTCCTCCAGTGCATGGCCACTATGCGGAGATTCGCGCCCGGTTCCAGATCCGAAGCAAATTGCATCGTGCCCTCTTGAACGCCCGAAAACGCGTTACCATCTCATCGTCACGGACGCCGAAAGGGTCCGTCGAGGTTTCCGTCGCCACTCACGGGGCGGAGACCGGATGAACCGGGCCGCACCCTTTTGAGATCAGGGGTGGCTTTTTGGAAGATCGCAACCGTTGCTCTCAAGGAGGACACCATGCGTCACGTCGATTTCTCCCCCCTCTACCGTTCCACCGTCGGTTTCGACCGTCTCTTCACCATGCTCGACAGCCTCGGCCAGCCTGACCAGGCCCAGAGCTATCCGCCCTACAACATCGAACGCACCGGCGAAAACACCTACCGCATCACCATGGCGGTGGCTGGTTTCGACGAAAGCGAACTGTCGATCGAAGCGCGCGAACATGCGCTGACCGTCAAGGGCGAGAAGAAGGACGAAACGGCTGATGAAAGCCAGTATCTCTACCGCGGCATTGCCAAGCGCGCCTTCGAGCGCCGCTTCCAGCTCGCCGATCATGTGGAAGTCCACGCCGCTTCGCTGAAGAACGGCCTTCTCCACATCGATCTCCTGCGCGACATTCCGGAAGCCGCCAAGCCCCGCCGTATCGAGATCACGGCCGTCAACCGTGAAGCCAAGCAGATCGAAGCGCAGAGCAACTAAGCTCGGCCCCTTGATCGGAAATGAAGAGGGCGGCGCCGCAAGGCACCGCCTTTTTTCGTTTCAGAGCGCCGAGAGGAAAGTGTCGACCTCGGCTTCCGTCGTCGCAAAGCTCGTGACGAGGCGGATCAGCGTTTCATCCTCCCGCATCGTCGCCTTCACATCCGGCCCCGCCGGCCAGTCGTAGAAGACGGCGCCCTTATCCTGCAGAGCCTTCATCGCGTCGTTGCGGATGATGACGAAGAGCTCGTTGGAGCCTGTCGGCCAGGCGAGGCGGGCGGTGTCGGACGTGGCGAAGCCGGCGGCGAGGCGGGCGGCCATGCCGTTGGAATGGCGGGCGAGGTCGAGCCATAGGCGGTCGCGGAAATAGGCGTCGAACTGGGCGGCGATGAAACGGGATTTCGAGAAGAGCTGGGCGGAACGCTTGCGCAGGAAATGCATCTGCTGCGCCTTGGACGTGTCGAACAGCACCAGCGCCTCGGCGCACCAGCAGCCGTTCTTCGTGCCGCCGAAGGAGAGGATGTCGACGCCGCGCTTCCAGGTCATGTCCGCCGGCGTCGCGCCGAGATGAACAAGCGCGTTGGCGAAGCGTGCGCCATCCATATGGAGCGGCAGGCCGGCTTTTTTCACGACATCGGAAATCGCTGCGATCTCATCCAGTGTATAGGCGGTGCCGGCTTCGGTGGCCTGGGTGATGGTGACGGCCATCGGCTGGCCGCCATGCACGAAGTTCGGCGGGAAGCGGCCGATGGCGGCGGCAAGCGCTTCCGGCGCGATCTTGCCAGCGGGGCCGTCGATCGGCACCAGCTTGCTGCCGGTCGCGAAAAATTCCGGCGCATTGCATTCGTCGACATTCACGTGCGCCTCGCGGTGGCAGAAGACCTGCCCGCCCGGCCGGTTGAAGCTTGCCAGCGCGATCGAATTGGCCGCCGTGCCCGTTCCGACGAAGAAGACGGCGACATCGCGCTCGAAAATCTCCGAGAAGGTCTTTTCCACACGCTTGTCGAGATCGCTGGTGCCATAGGCGGAAGCGAAGCCGCCGGAGGCATCGACGAGGCTCTTTGCGATGTCGGTATGGGCGCCTGCCCAGTTGTCGGAAGCGAAAAACATGCTGTTTCCAATGCGAATTGACGATTTTCGACGACCATAATGCAGAAACACCTGTGATCAATCGGCGTATCGGGGTGAAAAACGCACTTTGCCAAATATTGAAACTTCCGGAAAATTTACGCACTCAAATTGTAATTAAATTTCAAGCTCGCGAAAAAGCGGGCAATTTTTCTTCATGAGGTGGTGTTTATTTGGCATGATGGTCTTGTGGCGGTGGGAGGTTTCTGGCATAGGACTCGTGAAATAGGACAGGGCTCCTGTCCTATTTCGGTCAAAAGACCGAAACGGCGCCGTCTTGCAGGGATGCGGATGCGCTGGAAATGGCCCGGACGGGAGCGCACGCCGCACCGTTCGACGCCGGGATGGTCCGATGATCGTTATCTGGTCGGCTGTCCGTTCGGCTGGATCAGGCTCAGGAAGAATGCGCTCGGTGACGGGCTTGCCGGAAGGCAGGCGGCAGTCACACGGGCGAAAACGAATGTCCGCAGGATGCGGGCCCCACAGGAGGGACGACGATGATGGAGAAGACCCAAGCATATGATTTGCGGCAGACCCGGGCGCAGACGACTGCGACGGGCGCCAAAACGCGCGCTTCCGCTCCGGGCCTGCCGAAAAAACAGGGACTCTACGATCCGCGCAACGAGCACGATGCCTGCGGCGTCGGTTTCGTGGCGCATCTGAAAGGCAAGAAGTCGCACCAGATCGTCAAGGACGGGCTTTTCATGCTCGAGAACCTGACGCATCGCGGCGCCGTCGGCGCAGATCCGCTGATGGGTGACGGTGCAGGCATCCTTGTCCAGATTCCGGACCGCTTCTTCCGCGAGGAGATGGCCAAGCAGGGTGTCACGCTGCCCAAGGCAGGCGAATACGCCGTCGGCCACATCTTCATGCCGCAGGACGAGAAGCTGGTCGACTATTTCAAGAAGGTCATCGGGGACGTCGTCGCCGAAGAGGGGCAGGTCCTCATCGGCTTCCGCGACGTGCCGGTCGACAATTCCTCGCTTTCCAGGGCGCCCGAGATCGCCGCCACCGAACCGCGTCACGTTCAGGTCTTCGTCGGCGCCGGTCGGGAAGCCGCGACGAACGGCGAGTTCGAGCGCCGCCTCTTCACGCTGCGCAAGGTGATCTCCAACCGCATTTACGACGAATACGAGGGCGAAGAGAGCAACTTCTATCCCGTCTCTCTCTCCTCGACGACCATCGTCTACAAGGGCATGTTCCTCGCCTATCAGGTCGGCGCCTATTATAAGGACCTCGCGGACCCGCGCTTCGAGTCCGCCGTCGCTCTCGTGCACCAGCGCTTCTCGACCAACACCTTCCCGTCGTGGAAGCTCGCGCATCCGTACCGCATGGTCGCCCATAACGGCGAGATCAACACGCTGCGCGGCAACGTCAACTGGATGGCAGCCCGCCAGGCCTCCGTCTCCTCGCCGCTGTTCGGCGAAGACATCACCAAGCTCTGGCCGATCTCCTACGAGGGCCAGTCGGATACGGCCTGTTTCGACAACGCGCTCGAATTTTTGGTGCGCGGCGGCTATTCCATGGCGCATGCGGTCATGATGCTAATCCCCGAAGCCTGGGCCGGCAACCAGCTGATGAGCCCCGAGCGGAAGGCGTTCTACGAATACCACGCCGCCCTGATGGAGCCGTGGGACGGCCCGGCCGCCGTCGCCTTCACCGACGGTCGCCAGATCGGCGCGACGCTCGACCGCAACGGTCTGCGCCCGGCCCGCTATCTCGTCACCGACGACGACCGCGTCATCCTCGCTTCCGAAGCCGGCACGCTGCCGGTCAAGGAAGAGAGCATCATCAAAAAGTGGCGCCTCCAGCCCGGCAAGATGCTGCTCATCGACATGGAAGAGGGCCGCATCATCTCCGATGAGGAGGTGAAGTCCGCGCTTGCCGAGAAGCACCCCTATCGCGACTGGCTCGACAACACCCAGATCATTCTGGAAGACCTCGGCCCGGTCGAGCCGCGCGCGCTGCGCCGCGACGTCTCGCTGCGCGACCGCCAGCAGGCCTTCGGTTATACCCAGGAAGACACCCGGCTGCTGATGTCGCCCATGGCGACCACGGGGCAGGAGGCGATTGGCTCCATGGGTACGGACACGCCGATCTCGGCCATGTCCGACAAAACCAAGCTGCTCTACACCTATTTCAAGCAGAACTTCGCGCAGGTGACGAACCCGCCCATCGACCCGATCCGCGAGGAACTGGTCATGAGCCTCGTCTCCTTCATCGGCCCGCGCCCGAACATCCTTGACCATGGCGGTGCCGCCAAGGCCAAGCGCATGGAAGTGCGCCAGCCGATCCTGACCAATGGCGACCTGGAGAAGATCCGCTCCATCGGCCACGTCGAGGACCGTTTCGACACCAAGACGCTCGACTTCACCTATGACGTCTCGCGCGGTGCGGAAAGCATGCCGGAAATGCTAGACCGCCTCTGCGAGCGCGCCGAGCAGGCTGTCGGCAGTGGCTACAACATCATCGTGCTCTCCGACCGCCAGATCGGCCCGGATCGCGTGGCGATCCCGGCGCTGCTGGCGACCGCTGCCGTGCACCACCACCTGATCCGCAAGGGTCTGCGCACCTCGGTCGGCCTCGTCGTCGAGACCGGCGAGCCGCGCGAAGTGCATCATTTCTGCCTGCTTGCCGGCTACGGCGCGGAAGCGATCAACCCGTATCTCGCGTTCGATACGCTCACCGACATGCACAAGCGCGGCGAGTTCCCGAAGGAAGTCGACGGCGAAGAGATCGTCTATCGCTATATCAAGGCGATCGGGAAGGGCATCCTGAAGGTCATGTCCAAGATGGGCATCTCGACCTACCAGTCCTATTGCGGCGCGCAGATCTTCGACGCGATCGGCCTGTCGTCCGAGCTGGTCGACAAGTTCTTCTTCGGCACGGCGACGACCATCGAGGGCATCGGCCTCGATGCGATCGCGCAGGAGACCTTCAACCGCCACAAGGCCGCCTTCGGCCGCGATCCGCTGCTTGCCAACACGCTCGATATCGGTGGCGAATATGCCTATCGCATGCGGGGCGAGGAACATGCCTGGACGCCCGACGTCATCGCCTCGCTGCAACACGCGGTGCGCGGCAACGCCGCCGACCGCTATAAGGAATTCGCCGAATTGGTGAATGCCTCGTCGCTGCGCATGAACACGATCCGCGGCCTGTTTTCCATCAAGGGTGCGGAAGCGGCCGGCCGCAAGCCTGTTACGATCGATGAGGTTGAGCCGGCGGTCGATATCGTCAAGCGCTTCTCGACGGGCGCCATGTCCTTCGGTTCGATCTCCCGCGAGGCCCACACGACGCTCGCCGTCGCCATGAACCGGATCGGCGGCAAGTCGAACACCGGCGAGGGCGGTGAGGAAGCCGACCGCTACCTGCCGCTGCCGGATGGCTCCGCCAATCCCGAGCGTTCGGCGATCAAGCAAGTCGCGTCGGGCCGCTTCGGCGTAACCACCGAATATCTCGTCAATGCGGACATGCTGCAGATCAAGGTCGCGCAGGGCGCCAAGCCCGGCGAGGGCGGTCAGCTGCCGGGCCACAAGGTGGATGCGACGGTCGCCAAGACCCGTCACTCCACGCCGGGCGTCGGCCTCATTTCGCCGCCGCCGCACCATGACATCTATTCGATCGAAGACCTGGCGCAGCTCATCTACGATCTGAAGAACGTCAACCCGGAAGCCGACATCTCGGTCAAGCTCGTATCGGAAGTTGGCGTCGGCACGGTTGCCGCCGGCGTCGCCAAGGCGCGCGCTGACCACATCACCATCGCCGGCTTCGACGGTGGCACGGGCGCCTCGCCACTCACCTCGCTGAAGCATGCCGGCTCGCCTTGGGAAATCGGCCTTGCCGAGACACATCAGACGCTCGTGCTCAACAAGCTGCGCTCGCGCATCGCCTTGCAGGTCGATGGGGGCCTGAAGACCGGCCGCGACGTCGTCATCGGCGCGCTGCTCGGGGCCGACGAGTTCGGTTTCGCCACCGCGCCGCTGATTGCGGCCGGCTGCATCATGATGCGCAAGTGCCACCTCAACACCTGTCCGGTCGGCGTTGCGACGCAGGATCCGGTCCTGCGCAAGCGCTTCAAGGGCACGCCGGAACATGTCATCAACTACTTCTTCTTTGTTGCCGAAGAGGTGCGTGAAATCCTGGCTTCGCTCGGCGTGCGTTCGCTGAACGAGATCATCGGCGCCTCGGAACTGCTCGAGAAGGAGACGATGATCTCGCACTGGAAGGCCAACGGCCTCGATTTCTCCCGCATCTTCCACAAGGTCGATGCGCCGAAGGAAGCGACCTACTGGACCGAGCGCCAGAACCACCCGATCCAGGACGTTCTCGACCGCAAGCTCATCGAGCAGGCCAAGCCCGCGCTCGAAGAGAAGACGCCCGTCGCCTTCGAAGTCGACATCAAGAACGTCGACCGTTCGGCCGGCGCGATGCTGTCGGGTGCGGTCGCCAAGCGCTACGGCTTCAAGGGCCTAAAGGACGACACGATCTCCGTGAAGCTGCACGGCACGGCCGGCCAATCCTTCGGCGCGTTCCTGGCGCGTGGCATCACCTTCGATCTGGTGGGTGCGGGCAACGACTATGTCGGCAAGGGCCTGTCGGGTGGCCGTATCGTCGTGCGTCCGCCGGAAGGCAACCGCGCGGTGCCGCATGAATCGATCATCGTCGGCAACACCGTTCTTTACGGCGCGATCGCGGGCGAGTGCTACTTCAACGGCGTGGCCGGCGAACGTTTCGCCGTGCGCAACTCCGGTGCGGTCGCCGTCGTCGAGGGCGTGGGCGACCATGGCTGCGAATACATGACGGGCGGCGTCGTCGTCGTCATCGGCCAGACGGGGCGCAACTTCGCGGCCGGCATGTCGGGCGGCGTCGCCTATGTGTTGGACGAGGAGGGTGATTTCGCCCGCCGCTGCAACATGGCGATGGTCGAGCTCGAGCCGGTGCCGGAAGAGGACGACATGCTGGAGAAGCTGCACCACCACGGTGGCGACCTCATGCACAAGGGCATGGTCGACGTGTCCGACGACATGACGCGCCATGACGAGGAGCGGCTCTACCAGCTGGTCTCGAACCACCTGCACTATACGGGCTCGCCGCGGGCCAAGGAGATCCTCGACAACTGGGTCGAGTATCGTCCGAAATTCCGCAAGGTGATGCCGGTCGAGTACCGCCGCGCGCTCGAAGAGATGGAGCGCATGAGGATGGGGATCGCTGCCGAATAAGGCGGCGGTCCATCTCCCTTCACTGACCGGCTGCGCGGGAAGCGGCATCCGGATCGAATTCATCTTCACCGGTGTGACAGCGAAGCTGTGCACCGGTCCGGGGCCGCAAGGCACCGTCTTGAGCAAGGATTATAGACGTGGGCAAGGTTACTGGTTTCATGGAAATCGACCGGCAGGTGGCGAAGTATCAGCCGGCCTCCGACCGCATCCGCCATTTCCGCGAATTCACCATCCCGATGTCGGACCCCGAGGTCCAGAAGCAGGCCGCACGCTGCATGGACTGCGGCATTCCCTATTGCCACGGCCCGACCGGGTGTCCTGTCCATAACCAGATCCCAGACTGGAACGATCTCGTCTATAACGGCAACTGGGAAGACGCGATCCGCAATCTGCATTCGACCAACAACTTCCCGGAATTCACCGGCCGCGTCTGCCCCGCCCCCTGCGAGGAGGCCTGCACGCTGAACCTCGAGGATGCGCCGGTCTCCATCAAGACCGTCGAGCAGGCCATCGCCGACAAGGCCTATGAGATGGGCTATATCGTGCCGCAGCCGGCAACGGTGAAGACCGGCAAGAAGGTTGCCGTCATCGGTTCCGGCCCCTCCGGCATGGCGGCGGCCCAGCAGCTCGCCCGCGCCGGCCACGAGGTGCATCTCTACGAGCGCGAATCCAAGGCCGGCGGCCTGCTGCGCTACGGCATTCCGGACTTCAAGATGGAGAAGAACTTCATCGACCGCCGCGTCGACCAGATGCGCGGCGAAGGCGTGACCTTCCACTACGGCGTCAATGTCGGCGTCGACAAGCCGATGGCGGAGATGCTCGCCGAGCACGATGCCGTGCTCTATTGCGGCGGCTCGGAAACCCCGCGTGACGCCGGCATTCCCGGTGTTGATTTCGCCGGCGTGCATGATGCCATGCCCTATCTCGTGCAGCAGAACCGCCGCGTCGGACGTGAGAACATCGACAGTGTCGGCTGGCCGTCCGAGCCGATCGTCGCCGGTGGCAAGCACATCGTCGTCGTCGGCGGTGGCGATACCGCGTCGGACTGCGTCGGCACGGCATTCCGCCAGGGCGCGGTGAAGGTGACGCAGCTCGACATCCGCCCGCAGCCGCCGGAAAAGGAAGACAAGCTCGCTGTCTGGCCGTTCTGGGCGACGAAGATGCGCACCTCCTCCTCGCAGGCCGAAGGTGCCGTGCGCGAATTCCAGGTCGGCACGCTCGAATTCGTCGGCGACGAGGACGGTGTTCTGACCGGCGTGAAGTGCTGCCAGGTGGATGATCGCCGCAAACCGATTGCCGGCACGGAGTTCATCATCAAGGCCGACCTCGCCTTCATCGCCATCGGCTTCCGCGGCCCCTTCACCGACAGCGTGCTGAAGGACCTCGGCGACAAGCTTGCGATCAACACCGACAAGCGCGGTTCGTCCAATGTCATCGCCAACGAGCGCGACTACAAGACCTCGGTCGACAAGCTCTGGACGGCCGGCGACGTGCGCCGTGGCCAGTCGCTCGTCGTTTGGGCGATCCGCGAAGGCCGTCAGGCCGCCCGCGCCATCGACGAGGCCCTGATGGGTGCCACGACGCTGCCGCGCTGAGCGGCTGAAAACATGAAAGAGG
>NZ_JBLZPK010000060.1:20514-44960 GCF_049199905.1 Shinella sp. M27 | reverse complement strand
GCCATCGGCCGTGCGGGCGAATTTCGAGAGGTCGGCGAAGCTCGATGCGCCGAGCGACTTGGCGATCTCGATATTGTCGTAGCCGGCCTTGAAGTCGTCGATCTCGGTCTTGCCTTTCGCGAAGACGAAGGTGTCGCGACCGGCGCCGCCTTCGAGTTCGTTGACGCCGGAGCCGCCGTTGAGGCGGTCATTGCCGGCACCACCTTCCAGCTCGTCATTGCCGGCACCGCCCGACAGATAGTCGTTGCCCGTGCCGCCATCGAGCTCGTCATGGCCGTTGCCGCCATAGAGCTTGTCGTTGCCGCTGTCGCCGTTCAGCTTGTCGTTGCCGTCGAGGCCGTAGATCTTGTCGTTGCCGGCGCCGCCGGAGATTTTGTTGGCCTTGGCGTTGCCGGTCAGCGTGTCATGGCCCGACAGCGGGTCCTTCGGTTCCGCCGTGTCGACATTCTGGAAGGCGAAGTGGCTGGCCTTGAGGCTGGACAGCTTGGTGTCCTCAAGCGTCAGCGTGTTGCCCTTGCCGAAGTCGAAGCGCACGTCCTCGCCGCCATCGACCACCTTGGCGGTCTTCATCAGGTCGGCGAAGGACTTGATGCCGAGCTTGGTGTCGATGACGATCTTGTCGTCACGGGTGGAGAAGTCGTCGATCTCGTCGCGGCCGCTGGAGAAGACGAAGGTGTCGCGGCCCGCACCGCCAGTCAGTTCGTCATTGCCCGTGCCGCCCTGCAGCCAGTCATTGCCTGCGCCGCCGTTCAGGTCGTCGTCGCCGCCGAAGCCGAAGAGCTTGTCGTTGCCGGCATAGCCGTAAATGTCATCAGCGGTGGACTTGCCCTTGAGCGTGTTGGCGGCGGAGGTGCCGGTGATCTTAGCCATGAGAATTATCCTTTTCGAATGGTGGTGTGCAGAAGTGGGAGAGGGTCAGTGCTTGCGCTCGAGGCGCAGGATTTCGCCGGTCACGCCGTCGATCTTGGCTTCGCTGACGATGTTCTTGGGGTCGATCACGGTCGCCTCGAAATGGCCGTCGTCCATCTCGATCTCGCGGATCGCATAGCCCTTGGCCGAGAGGTCGGTGACCACTTGTTCCATCGTCTTGCGGGCAGGCGCGGTCTCGGCGGAAGCAGGGGCGGCAACGGCGAGGCCGAGGAGGCTTGCGGCGAGAAGGCCGATCGTTCTGATACGCATTGGCAGGTCCTTTCCTGTGCTGTCGGAAAAGGGTTTCGCATGCGGCGCCTGTTGCTTGCCTGACAGCGCCTGTCAGCGAATTGTCAGCTTCATCCGCGTATGAAAGAGCCCATGATCAAGAAGCTCCTTTCCCCCCTCCCGACGGCTCTCGTCTTCCTGCTCGGCTTCTCGCTGGCACCCTCCATCGGCGCGCCTGCGAACGATGGCGATGACGACGATGATGCGCTGGAGCATGAACAGGCCCGCCAGGCGCTTGAACAGGGGCTGGTGCGGCCGCTGGAGGAGATCATCGCGGAGGCGCGCAAGCACGTTCAGGGCGATCTGATCGAAGTGGAGCTTGAGCGCGAGGACGGGCGCTATATATACGAACTGGAGTTCATCCAGCCCTCCGGCCAGATCGTCGAGCTTCAGCTCGATGCCAAGTCGATGGCGATCATCGAGGACAATGCCGACTGATGCGCCTGCTACTCGTCGAGGATGATGCCCGCATCGCGGCCGACATTTCCACCGTGCTGACGGGGGCCGGCTATACGGTCGAGATCGCGTCAGATGGCGAAAATGCCTGGTTCCTTGGGGATACCGAGGATTACGATCTCATCGTGCTGGATCTCGGTTTGCCGGGTCTGGACGGCATGTCGGTTCTGAAGCGCTGGCGCGGCAACGGCCGCCACATGCCCGTGCTGGTGCTGACGGCGCGCGGCAGCTGGGCCGAGCGCGTGGAAGGCATCGATGCGGGGGCCGACGACTACCTGCCGAAACCCTTCCAGTTCGAGGAACTGCTTGCCCGCGCCCGTGCGCTGATCCGCCGTTCCGTCGGCCATGGCGCAGCAACCATCGCCGTCGGTCCGCTGTCGATCGATACGCGCGCCATGCGCGTCAGCGTCAACGGCGTGCCGCAGGCGCTGACGCCGCTCGAATACCGTCTTGTCAGCTATCTCGGCCATCACCGCGACCGCATCGTGCCGCCGACCGAATTGCAGGAGCATCTCTACGGCGACGATTTTTCGCGGGATGCCAATGCGCTGGAGGCCCTCGTCGCAAGGCTGCGCAAAAAACTCGGCGCGGTGGCGATCGGCACGCGCCGCGGCTTTGGCTACTATATGGGCGAAAACGCCCCATGACGCGGCGCTCGCTGCGCCTGCGGCTTGCCCTTGCCGGTGCAGCCTCGATCATCGCCGCCCTCGTGGCGGCTTTCTTCGTTCTTTCCACCCTGTTCGAGCGGCATGTGGAGCGGCGCATCGCCTCCGAGTTGGTGCTGCATCTCAACCAGATCATTGCCGGCATCGCCGAGCAGCCAGGCTCGGCGCTCGTGCTCGCCGCGCCACCGGTCGATCCGCGCTTCGACCGGCCGCTCTCGGGCCTCTACTGGCAGATCGAGAGTGACGGAAAACGACTGCGCTCACGCTCGCTCTGGGACGACGTGCTGACGATGCCGGATATCGCCGCAGGCGTCGTGCATATGGAAACCGTGCCGGGGCCGGGCGACGTGATGCTGCTTCTGGTGGAGCGCGAGGTCGTGACGCCGGCGCAGGCCGGCGCAAAACCGATGCGGGTCGCGGTCGCCATCGACCGGAGCGACATTTCCCGCGCGACGGATGAATTCGAGGGTGACCTGCTGCCCTATCTCCAGGTGCTTGCCACGCTGCTTCTGGCTGCGAGCTTCGTGCAGATATTCGTCGGCCTGCGCCCCCTGACAACGCTGACGGCACGCCTTTCCGCAATCCGTGCCGGCAAGGCGGAAAGGCTCGGCAGCGACTTTCCGGACGAGGTTCTGCCGCTGACGGGTGAGGTGGATGCGCTGCTTCAATCGCGGGAAAACCAGTTGCGCAAGGCCCGCGAGCGGGCAGCCGATCTGGCGCATGGTTTCAAGACACCGCTGCAAATCCTCTCCGGCGATGTGCTGCGGCTGCGCGAACGGGGGGAGGAGGCGGTGGCGCGCGATATCGAGGCGATCATCCTGCGCATGCGCCGCCATGTCGACCATGAAATGGCGCGGGCCCGGCAGGCCGAGCGAAGCCACGCAGCTCGCAGCGATCTCGGCCGTGTCGCCGCGCAGGTCGTCAGCGTCATCTCACGCACGCCGGCAGGGCGCGATCTCGACTGGCAGCAGGAGATCGAGCCCGGCCTTGTGCTGCGCATGGACGCGGAGGACCTTGCGGAAGTTCTCGGCAGCCTTGCCGAAAACGCCGCCCGCTACGCCCGCACCACGGTCAGCATTTCCGGCCGGGCCGAGGGCGGGGCGGCGATCATAGAGGTCAGCGACGACGGTCCCGGCATACCGGACAGCGAAATCGGGTTCGTGCTGAAACGCGGCGGACGGCTCGACACGACCAGCGAAGGCGCGGGGCTTGGACTTGCCATCGCCGAGAGTTTTGTCGAGGAAGCGAACGGCACGCTCGTCCTCGAAAACCGCAATCCCGGCCTCTGCGCCCGAATCACGCTGCCGCGGATCGTTGCCTGATCTCAGGGCGTAGCGGTTTTCTTTATCTGGAAATTATCGACCCGGCCGAGCGGCGCATCGGCGATCTCGCCCTTTTCGACCAGCTTTTCGCGCAGGCTCTTGCCGTTGCCCTTGACGACGGTGCCGCCGAGCAGCGCCGTGCCGCTGTCGAGTGCGGGATCGGCAAGGCCGATGGGCTGGGTTTTGGTGATTTCCGTGTCTTCGGTCGCGGGCGTCGCGACGATGAGGTCCTTGAGGTCGCCTTGCTGGCTGACGCCGCTTACGGCATCGCCGAGCACGCGGCGGATTTCCTTCTCCACATAGAAGGCGAGCTTGCGCTTGCCGGCCTTGGTGAAATTGATGCCGTCGGAACCGCGCAGACGCACCTGCTGGCCGTTGATGTCAGAGCCCGATGTGACGAACTTGCCGTTCTCGTCGACGAAACCGTCCCAGATGTCGATGAACTCGCCACCCGCCTTTTCCACGCCAGCGCGGTAGAGGTTGTTCAACGTCGTCATGTCGGCGGTCTGGGCGGAGGATTGGAAGGCCGGCATGCCGATCCACAAGAGCGGCTTGCCGTCCTTGCGCACGAGGCCTGCAATCCGGTCCACGCGCGCTTCATACTCCTTCGTCCAGGCCTCGGAGCGGAACTTCTCCTTCTGGCCGGCGACGCTCATCGACTGACGGTCGTTTGCGCCCATGCTGACGACGACGAGGGCGGGTTTCGTTTCGGACAGGATGGTGGGCAGCGTATTGGGCCAGTCGTAATAGTCCTCGCGCACGATGCCGGAGGAACCGTTCGTGCGGCGCTCGACGATGATGCCGGGCGTGGCCTCGAAGGCAGCGATCAGGCCTTCACCGAGACTGCCGGCGATGAAATCCCCAACGACCAGCACGACCTTGGCATCCGGCAACTTTTCGATGGCCGCCGGCTGAGGTGTTGTTGCGACGGCGGCAGGCTGTTTTTTCTTGCGGTTGACGGTGCGCGGCTTCTTGATTTGCGGCTCGGGCTCGATATCCCGCTGTTTCGGCGTGCCGAAAAGCAGCTGAAGGATCGACTTGCGCTGGACGCGCTCCTGGGCGCTCGCAGGCACGACCGGCGTCATCACGCTTGCCACAAGGGCAAAAGCGAGACTGAGGCGCACAATTCGGGTCGTCATCATGCTCATCGCGAAAACTCTTTCGTCTGCACCACGATCCTGCCGGAGCGCGGTGGCGGCATGATGGCAAAAGCCGCCGGCAAGAGGAAGCGCCAGAACGCAAAAGGGGCGCCGAAGCGCCCCGATTTCGTTTTGCCGGGATTTATCGGCGCAGAACCTTCAGGAGCTTCTGGCTCGGTTCGCCATCGGCATCCATGCCCATGCGGTTCTGAAAGGACTGGATTGCGGCTTTGGAACCGGAGCCGAAATTGCCGTCGACCTCGCCTTCATAATAGCCGAGTTCCTTGAGGCGCGTCTGCAGCTCGAACTTTTCCGTCATGTCGAGCGTGCCATCCGGGCGCGGCCAGCGCTGCTTGACGCCGCCATAACCGGCGATCTGGTCGGCCAGCATGCCCACGCCCATGGCGTAGGAATCCGACGCATTGTAGCGCTTGATGACGAAGAAGTTCTTGGTCATCAGGAAGCCCGGTCCGCCGTTTGCCGGCAGTTTCAGCTCGGCGCGGTCGGTGCCGTTCTTGAAGCCGCTGCCGTTAGGACGCAGGAAGCCGAGCTTGGCCCATTGGGCAAGCGATTTGGTCTGGCCGGAATATTTGCTGCCGCCATCGGGCACGACGATCTCGTAACCCCAGGTCTTGCCGCCCTGCCAGCCGTTCTTTGCAAGCAGATTGGCCGCCGTCGCCAGTGCGTCCGGCACGGAATTCCAGATGTCGCGGTGACCGTTGCCGTCGGCATCGACTGCATAGAGCAGGTAGCTCGTCGGGATGAACTGGGTGTGGCCCATGGCGCCGGCCCAGGAGCCGGTCATATCGCCGGCATCGATATCGCCGCGCTGGATGATCTTCAGCGCCGCGACCAGCTGCGTGCGGGCATATTTCGAGCGCTTCTTGTCGGCATAGGCGAGTGTCGCCAGTGCGCGCGGCACATAGTGCAGTCGGTCGTCCTTCTTCAAGACGGCGCCGTAGTTCGATTCCATCGACCAGATGGCGAGCAGGATATTGCGATCGACGCCGAAATGGCGCTCCAGCGCGGCAAGTGTGCGGCCGTGCTTGGCGGCCATTTCCTGGCCGATGCGCACCGTATAGGGATTGACGCGCGAATCGAGGTAATCCCAGATCGTGTGTTTGAATTCCGGCTGGTAGGCGGCCTTTTCGAGCACCTCGGGATCGGGCGTCTTCACGCCGGAAAAGGCGCGCTGGTAGGTCGATTTGCTGATGCCGGCATCCGATGCCGTCTGGTAGAAATCGGCGATCCATTTCTGGAAGCGGGCGTCGGCGCGGGCGGCCGTCGCCTGGGCGAAAAGCCCGGCCGAGAGGAGCAGGGTAAGCGCAGATCGGCGCAGAACGGTCTTCAGATTCTGTGTCATCGGCTGTCGTGTCCGTTTCTCAAATTTCGGTACGATGGCGCGGAACCATCGGCTGAACGCAAAACTTATAAAAACGAAGTCAACAAATTCTTTACCATCAAACTTTTGTCCCGTCTCTCTTTGCAAAAAAATAGCAATTCGATTCTAATCCCACACATATGGACCCCGGCCATGACGGCAACGGGCTCGAAGAGGTGAAGAATGTCGCAGACACGTAAGGTTCGCAAAGCAGTGTTTCCAGTGGCCGGCCT
Source organism: Shinella sp. M27 (assembly GCF_049199905.1). NCBI lineage: Bacteria > Pseudomonadati > Pseudomonadota > Alphaproteobacteria > Hyphomicrobiales > Rhizobiaceae > Shinella > Shinella sp. M27. The sequence goes on along the minus strand of NZ_JBLZPK010000060.1, from coordinate 38,567 downwards.
CGGCACGCGCTTCCTTCCGGCCACCAAGGCCGTGCCGAAGGAGATGCTGACCGTCGTGGACAAGCCGGTCATCCAGTATGTCGTCGACGAGGCGCTGGACGCCGGCATCGAACACCTCATCTTCGTCACCGGTCGCTCCAAAGCGGTCATCGAGGACTATTTCGACATCCAGGTCGAGCTCGAGCAGACGCTGCGCCAGCGCAACAAGACCGCCGAGCTGACGCTGCTCGAAAGCATCCTGCCGGTCGCTGGCTCGACGAGCTTCACCCGTCAGCAGGAGCCGCTCGGCCTTGGCCACGCCGTCTGGTGCGCGCGTGAACTGGTGGGCAACGAGCCCTTCGCGCTGCTTCTGCCCGATATGATCATGAAGGCCGAGAAGGGCTGCATGAAGGGCATGGTCGAACTCTTCGAGCACAGCGGCGCGAATGTCATTGCCGTCGAGGAATGTGCACCCGACCAGGCGCACAAATACGGCATCGTCGGCGTCGGCGAGAAGGTGGGTGACGGTTTCGCCATCACCAAGATGGTCGAGAAGCCGGCGCCGGGTACGGCGCCGTCCAACTTCTTCATCAACGGTCGCTACATTCTTCAGCCGGAAATTTTTCCGATCCTCGCCAACCAGGAGCGCGGCGCCGGCAACGAGATCCAGCTGACGGACGCCATGGTGAAGCTTGCAGGCGACCAGAAGTTCGCCGCCTATCACTTCCGCGGCGAGACCTATGACTGCGGTGCCAAGGATGGCTTCATCCTCGCCAACATCGCCTTCGCGCTGGCGCGCGCCGATATCCGCCCGTCGGTGGAAGGTCCGCTCCGAGAGCTCGTCGCCGGACTGAAGTAATCAGCGGCGAAGCGTAAGGCCGATGCCGGCGCGCGTGACGCCGGTGTCGGACGCGCGCGCCTGGCGCGTCAGTTCATAGGAGACGTCGCCGGTCATCGCCAGCCAGCGGTTGATGTTCCAGGTCAGGCCCGTGCCGACCAGATAGATGTTCTGGTCGGTGCCGAGCGCTTCCGGGAGGTTGCGCCACGTATAGGCACCGCTCAAGCGGGCGACGAGATTGTCGCGTAGTTCGTGGGTCAGTTCGGCATTCGCGGCATAGCTGACATAGCCGCTCTGGCCGCCCGTGGTGGAGGGTTCGATCTGCGTCTGCAAGCCGAGCCTCAGGTCCGTGCCGCGCTGCGGTGACCAGAAGACGGAGCCGTCGACCGTCAGCGCGCGAATCGCATCGAGCTTTGTGTCGTCGAAAGAGGCCTGCTCGTAGCCGACGCCGAGATCGCCGCGCAGCTTTTCCCCGAGATCGACTTCCATCCCGGCCCGTCCGCCGAGCATCGTAGCGGAGCGCCGGTAGCCGAGCGGATCGGTCTTGTCGTCATAGAACGAGCGTCCGACGGAGGCCTCGAGATAGGGGATGAGGGCGGGCGAGAGCTCGTAGCCGATGCGGCCTGTCACGGTCGCTTCGGTATAGTTGCGGTAGGAAAGATCGAGTTTCGTGCCGTTGCTGAGCGTCGCCGAACCGTAGGTCCGACGTTCGATCTCGGTGCCGAGCGTGCCGCGGATGAGGCCGAAATCGCGCGTGACGCGCGCGCCGCCGGTCAGTGTCTGCACACCGGACTGGACGCTCGCGCCATCGACGGCATTGGGATCGCTCGAGCTTTCGCGCTCGAAAGCGTATCCGCCGGTAATGTTGGCGATCGTGTCGTCGCTGAGATCGAGCCGGAGATCACCGTTGATGCGGGCCTGCGGTTCGGTTTCCCCCGTGCCGCTGATGTTGCGCTGGTAGATACCCTCGGCATCGATGGTGAGCTGGTGGCGGGACCAGTCCGAGGTCAGCGAGCCCCTTATGCTGGTCTGCGAGAAAGTGCGGTTCGTCGATGTGTTTCCGGAGCGGTTGCGCTCAAAGCCGAGGCCCTGCGTCAGGGAGGGTTTCAGCACGAATGTGCCGAGCCTGATGCCGGTTGGCTCATACGGGTCGTCGGCGGTGCGGCTGCGCAGATCGTCGACAGATCCTTCCGCCAGGTTCAGCCGTTCGGATTCAGGCGCCGTGCGGCGGATCGCACCGGTCACGTCCTCATCGGCAATCGCGGCCTGCTGGTCGGCGGAGAGGATGGGCGTGGTCGCGCCGGTCGTCGCGTCCGTTGCGGTCGCCGTCTGGCCGGTGGTGCCGGTCTGTGTTCGGAGAGGCTCGCCGAAGGTCGTGGTGTCCGTGCCGTTCGCATCCTGGGCAAGGGCGGGTGTCGTCGCGAGCATCGTCCCGGCGAGCAGAAGCCCGGCCAGACGCCGCGACGAGCGGGGCAGGCGTGCCCCGCGATCCATTCTGTTTGCCTCTGCCATGATTGCGGCCTGCGATCTTTCCGAATTTCCTAAGCGAACGTAAACCGTCGTGGTTAACGCTTGGTTGATGTTAGCGGATTCACACGCCGTAACGCCGTGCCTTCATTCGTGCATGGACAATGACAGGCAAAGGAGATAACGAGGCCGCATGATCAAAAGACAGGCAAACGTTGACGGCGACGGCGCTATCGCCTCCGCAATTCGGACCGTTGAGACGGAAAAGGCCGGGCTCATCGCCCTTTCGGCCGCACTCCAAGGGGGGCTCTACGACGCGTTCTCCGAGGCTGTGCGCCTGATCGGCGACATCAGCGGTCGTGTCGTTGTCACGGGTATTGGAAAGTCTGGCCATATCGGCGCGAAGATCGCGGCGACCTTCGCCTCGACCGGCACGCCCTCCTTCTTCGTGCATCCCGTCGAAGCCAATCACGGCGACCTCGGCATGATCGCGCGCGACGATGTCATCATTGCCATGTCCTGGAGTGGCGAAAGTGCCGAGCTTCAAGGCATCATCAACTATTCGCGCCGCTTCCAGATTCCGCTGATCGCCATCACCTCGGGTGAGCGCTCGGCCCTGGCGCGCGAGGCGGATACGCTTCTGTTGCTGCCGAAGGAACAGGAAGCTTGCCCGCACGGCCTCGCGCCGACGACGTCCACGCTGATGCAGCTGGCGCTCGGCGATGCGCTCGCCGTTGCGCTTCTCGAAGCGCGCGGCTTCACCGCGACCGATTTCAAGACCTTCCATCCCGGCGGCAAGCTGGGGGCAAGCCTCTCGCATGTCGGCGATATCATGCACAGCGGTGAGAATATGCCGCTGGTTGGCCTTGGCACCTCGATGCAGGATGCCGTCATGACGCTCGCGCAGAAGCGCTACGGCTGCGTCGGCGTCGTCAATGACGAGGGCATCCTCGTCGGCATCGTCACGGACGGCGATATCGCCCGCAACCTGACGCGCAACCTTGCCGAACTCGATGTCGATGACTTGATGACGCGCAATCCGAAAACGGTGAAGCCCTCGACGCTGGCGACATCGGCGCTCGGCCTGCTCAACCAGTACAACATTTCCGCGCTGATCGTGACCGACGAGACCTTCCGCCCCGTCGGCGTCGTGCACTTCCACGATCTGCTCCGGATCGGCGTCGCCTGATCGCTATCAGACCTGTTCGACGGTAAGATCACGGCCGTTGCTGGCCGTGACGCGTACACGCGCGCCGATCGGCAGGTCCGGTCCCTGAACGCTCCACATCGTGTCGTCGAGACGGATGCGGCCGCGCCCTTCGGCGATCGGCTGCTCCAGCGTCGCCGTGCGGCCGACGAGGCTCTGGCCGCGCTGGTTGAGATACGGCTGGTCGGAGGACCGACCGCGCGCATTGACGATGCGCCGACCGACGAGGGCCGCAGCGAGCGACAGGACGGCGAAGATCAGCCACTGCACCTGCCAAGTCCAGAACGCACTCTCCCACAGCGCGAGCGAGAGCGCGCCGGTGACGATCGCCGCGATGCCGATCCAGACGAGGAAGACGCCGGGCATCATGACTTCGAGGATCAGGAGCACGATCCCGAGCACCCACCAGGCCCAGGGGCCGAGTTCCGTGACGATGCGCTGGATCATGCTCACGTTCCCTGTGGCGGCGTGTCGAACGGGTTGCGGAAGGCGGGCGTCGAGGCAGTGGTGGTGGTTGCCGGCGTTGCCTGCCTCACGCGCGGCGTGTTGACAGCCTGTGCAGAGCCGCCGTCGCCGAAGACTTCGCGCGCGATGGCACCGATACCGCCCAGCGAGCCGACCAGCGCGGAGGCTTCCATCGGCATCAGCACGATCTTCGAGTTCGGCGCCTTGCCGATCGCGGCCATGGCCTCGGTGTATTTCTGCGCGACGAAGTAGTTGATCGCCTGCACATTGCCGGCGGCGATGGCTTCCGACACCACCCTCGTTGCCTTGGCTTCGGCTTCCGCAAGGCGCTCGCGGGCTTCGGCGTCGCGGAAGGCGGCCTCGCGCTGGCCTTCGGCCTCAAGGATGGCAGACTGCTTGGCGCCTTCGGCGCGCAGGATCTGCGCATTGCGCGCGCCTTCGGCTTCCAACACCTGCGCGCGCTTTTCACGCTCGGCCTTCATCTGCCGGCCCATCGAATCGACGAGATCCTTCGGCGGCGCGATGTCCTTGATCTCGACGCGGGTGATCTTGATGCCCCACGGATTGGCCGCTTCATCGACGACGCGCAAGAGCTTGTCGTTGATCACGTCGCGGTTGGACAGAAGCTCGTCCAGATCCATCGAGCCCATGACCGAGCGGATATTGGTCATGGTGAGATTGAGGATGGCGTTTTGCAGATTGGCGACCTGATAGGCTGCCTGGGCGGGATTGAGGATCTGGTAGAACGCGACGCCGTCTGCCGAAACGCTGGCGTTGTCTCGGGTGATGACCTCCTGCGTCGGGATGTCCAGCACCTGCTCCATGACGTTCATCTTTGCGCCGATGCGGTCGATGAAGGGGATGATGAGGTTGAGGCCGGGCTCCAGCGTGCGGGTGTAACGGCCGAAGCGTTCCACCGTGTACTGGTAGCCCTGCGGAATCGTCTTGATCCCGGCAATGATCACCACAATGACGAAGCCCACCGCGGCGATGACGAAGATATCAAATCCTGTCAAATTCATTGCATTCTCCCCTAAAGCCTACCGCACAGCTGCGGCGCGGCCACTTTAAGGGATACGCGCGGCGATGCCAGTCTATTTGGCCGGGAGCCAGAATTATCCGCTTCAGATCCAGCCGGATAGTTCCCGGCGCACGACCTTTTCCAGGACGGCCATGCCTTCCGGCGTGTCGTTCAGACAGGGGATGTGCGCGAATTTCTCGCCGCCATTGTGGTGGAAACTCTCGGCCGCCTGCTCGGCGATCTCTTCCAGCGTTTCGAGGCAATCGGACACGAAGCCGGGGTTGAGCACGGCGATGCGCTTGATGCCGTCCTGCGCCAGTTTCTCGATAGTCTTGTCGGTGTAGGGCTGAAGCCATTCCTCCGGTCCGAAACGGGACTGGAAGGTGATCATCAGCTTCTCTTCCGACCAGCCGAGACGCTCACGCAGCAGGCGTGCGGTCTTCTGGCACTGGCAATAGTAGGGGTCGCCCTTGTCGAAATAGCTTTTCGGAATGCCGTGGAAGGAGGTCAGCACGCGCTCCGGCTCCCAGTCGAGTGTCGCCAGATGCTTTTCGATCGAGACGGCGAGCGCGTCGATATAGGTCGGGTCGTCGTGATAGGGCGGCACGGTGCGCAGCGCCGGCTGCCAGCGCTGCTTGAGCAGGAATTCGAAGGCCTTGTCGTTGACGGTCGCCGTCGTCGCTGCCGCATATTGCGGATAGAGCGGGAAGACCAGGATGCGTTCGCAACCCTGCTTCTGCAGGTATTCCATGCGCGAGGCGATGGAAGGCTGGCCGTAGCGCATGGCCCAGTCGACGACGACATGGCTGTGCTCGGCAAGCGAGGCCGCCATCAGCTCGGCCTGGCTGCGGGTATAGGTGCGCAGGTAGCTCTCGTTTCTGTCCTTGTTCCAGATCGTCTCGTAGGCCTTGCCGACCTTGCCGGGCCGCGTGTTGAGCACGATGCCGAACAGGATCGGATACCAGGCGATCTTCGGCCATTCGATGACGCGCTTGTCCGTCAGGAATTCCTTCAGGTAGCGGCGCATGGACGTGTAGTCGGTGCCATCAGGCGTGCCGAGATTGACGAGCAGGACGCCGACCTTGCCGTGCTTGACGGGCGGATGGCTGGCGGGCTTGGCGGCGATGTCCTGCATGTTTCGGTCCTGTGCGTGCGGTTGGCGTTCGGTGTTCTTATACGCGGCGGAGGGCCGTCCGGTTCGGAATGGTTCTAAAAAGAAATGCCGGTCCGGGATAGCCCGGACCGGCAGAAATAGTGGAGACAAATTGTCCTTATTTTGTGGGGCCCTATTTCGTAGGGATGGACAGCTCATTGCCGACATGCAGCGCGCGCGGACGCGGATTGCCGTTGGCCTCCGCGATCTTGCGCCACAGCGTGCCGTCACCATAGGCGGCCTTGGCGAGATCCCACAGCGTATCGCCACGGGCAATGACATGCTTGCCGCCGGCCGTGGCGGCTGCCTCGGTCGTGGTCGCCGCCCCCTCGGTCGCCGACTTTGCGGTCGTGTCGGTGGATGTCTCGGGTTTGGCTTCGGTTGTTATCGTGCCGGAAGCGGCGTCACTCGTCGTTGCAGCCCCCTCCGTCGATTTCGCAGCCGTATCCGTCGATGTCGTCGGCTTTGTCTCGTTGCCGGCCATTGCGGCTGACGCAACCTCGGTGATGCGGCCGTCCGTATAGGGCTTGTAGGGCTGGTGTGCGGCCAGATAGTCGGCGACGACGAGCTCCAGGTTCGGGCCGAAATCATAGGCGTTCTGGCCGGATTTCGCGAAGACCGAATAGCCGTCGCCGCCCGAGCGCATGTAGTTGTTCGAGACGACGCCGTAGGTCTTGGCCGGATCGAGCGGCACGAAGGCATCGCCCTCTTTCACCTCGACGGATACGACGCGGCTGCCGGCCGGCTTCGACTTGTCGAAGGAGTATTTGAGGCCGGAGACCTGCGGGAAACGGCCGGCGCCCTCCTCGATCTGGCTGAGACCGTTTTCAAGCGCGGCGACGAGGTCGGAGCCCTTGAGCTGGAAGGTTGCGACGGTGTTCTGGAAGGGCAGGACGGAGATCACCTCGCCCATCGAGACCGGGCCGCCGTCGATGGAGGCGCGCAGGCCCCCGCCATTGGTGATGGCGATGCTGATGCCCTGATCCTTGGTGCGGTCGAGAATGGCGTCCGTCACGAGATTGCCCATGGCGCATTCGGCGGCGCGGCAGGTTTCGCGCGAGCCGTCGATCGGGGCTGAACTTTCGGCGACGATCTTGTTCTTCAGTTCCTCGATCGGGCCTGACAGTTCCTTGATGCGGGCGAGCACGGCCTCATCAGGCTTGATCTTGGAATCGATGAGTATCGGCTCACCGGAGGCTTCCTTCACCACGCCGGCATCGTCGAACACGACCTTCAGGTCGCCGAGATATTTCGTATAGGCGCCGGCCTGCACGACGGGCACCTTGTAGCCGCCGGGATTGTCGACCAGCGTCGGATAGGGGCCTTCCGCCTTGTCCGAGGTGTTGGAGAGGAAGGTGTTGGTGTGGCCACCGACCACCACGTCGACGTCCGGGATCTTGGCGATCGCCGCGAGATCGCGCGGATAGCCGACATGGGTCAGCGCGATGATCTTGTTGACGCCCTGCTTCTTCAATTCGCCGATGGCGGCGGTGATGTCGGCGACGTCGTCGCCGATCAGTACGTTCGGACCGGGCGAGGAGAGTTCCGCCGTGTCGTTGGCGACCGCGCCGACGATTCCGATCTTCTGGCCACCCTGGTCGAGCACGATGAAGGGTTTTATCCGGTCGCCGAGCTTCGAGCTGGCACCTGCGGCGACATTGGCCGTGACGACCGGGAACTGCACCTTGTCGAGGAAGGCGGCGAGACCGTCTTCGCTGTCGTCGAATTCATGGTTACCGACGGTCATGGCGTCGAACTTCATGAGATTGAGGAATTCCGCTTCCGCCGCCCCCTTGTAGGTCGTGTAGAAGAGCGAGCCCTGGAAATTGTCGCCGGCATTGAGGAGGAGCACGTTCTTGCCCGACAGCGCCTGGCGCTGGGCGTCGATCGCAGCCTTCAGGCGCGCCACGCCGCCGAAGCATTCGCCCTTGCCTTCCTCCTCGGCCGAGCAGGTCGAATCGAACTTGTTGATCGCCTCGATGCGCGAATGCAGGTCGTTGATGTGCAGGATGTTCAGCTCGTAATCGGCGAGTGCCGAGCCGCTGGAGAGCGCGATGATGGAGGCGGCGAGAAAGCCGGATCGGAAAATCGTCATGGTTCTCATCTCCTTGTTTGTGCCGGCGCTGGAGAGCGCGACAGGGGCCGTCCGTTTCTCCTTCAAAGCGGAAAGGGGACAGCCGGCCGAGCGGATGTTTTCACCGCTCGGCGGCAACTTCAAGAGAAAAGAGGGGAAGCGAAACCGGGCGAGGCTTATCAGCCAAAACGAAAAAAGGGCCTTGCGGCCCTTTCGTTCGATCTCTGCCTGACGTTACGCGCGGCGGGCGAGCGAGAACTGCGCGCCTTCGGCCGTCGTGCAGTTCAGCTGGCGCTGGCTGACGAGTGCGCAATTGACCTTGGACTGGGTGTTGCGCACCAGCGAGGTCATGTTGATCTCGACCAGCGTCGGCGAGGTGTTGACATAGGTGCCGGATGCCAGGAGCTGGTTGGTATCGGTCGTGCGCGTCGAGAACGTGCCGGCCTGGAACGTGGAGACGATGCCGTTCGGATCGACCCAGGCGCCCTCGACGCCGGTCTGCTGCGGCTGCTGGATCGGCGGCAGCTCACGCGGCGCGCGGTCGCTCTGGCAGGCGGAAAGGGCGACGGCGGCGGTCAGCAGGCTGAGGACTGTGATCGGCTTCATAGGGGTCTCCAGGGTCACGGCGGCAAACCGCCCGTCCAATTCGGCAAACCATGCCGTGAAGAGCCTGCGAAAGCAAGATACGCATGGTAGCGAACGGGCATTATCCCATTGAAAGCGAAGACGCCCGCGGTTTGGCCGCTGGCGTCTGGCATTCGGTTCTATAGGGCGGTTCAGCGAACGAGGATGTTCTTGAACTGCCACGGATCCTTCGTATCGAGGTCCTCAGGGAAGAGGCCCGGACGGCCGTCAAGCGGGGTCCAGTCGGTGTAGTGGCCTTCGACCGGGCCGAGATAGGGCGTCTGCACTTCCAGGCAGCGCTTGTAATCGACCTCGTCGGCCTCGACGATGCCGGCCTTCGGGTTTTCCAGCGCCCAGACCATGCCGGCGAGCACGGCCGAGGTTACCTGCAGGCCGGTCGCGTTCTGGTAGGGAGCGATGCGGCGGGTTTCTTCCAGCGACAGGCGCGAACCGTACCAGTAGGCATTCTTGTCGTGGCCATAGAGCAGCACGCCGAGCTCGTCGACGCCGTCGACCAGCTCGTTCTCGTCGAGGACATGCAGGACCGGCTGCTGGTTGCCGCCGTTGCCGAACATCTCGTGCAGCGAGATCACCGCGTCATTGGCCGGGTGATAGGCATAGTGGCAGGTCGGGCGGTAGGTGACGTGGCCGTCCTTGTCGCGCACCGTGAAGAAGTCGGCAATCGAGATCGACTCGTTGTGGGTGACGAGGAAGCCGTATTGCGGGCCGGGGGTCGGGCACCAGGAGCGCACGCGCGTGTTGGCGCCGGGCTGTTCCAGGTAAATCGCGGCCTTGCAGCCCTTCTTGTGCTTCTTGGCGTTCTTCGGCATCCACTCTTCATGGGTGCCCCAGCCGAGTTCGGCCGGCTGCAGGCCTTCCGAGATGAAGCCCTCGACCGACCAGGTGTTCCAGAAGGTGTTAAACGGCTTCGGGTTCTTGGTGCGCTGGGTGTCGCGCTCGGCTATGTGGATACCCTTGACGCCGACCTTCTTCATCAGCTTCGCCCAGCCTTCGCGGTCGTCCTGCGCGGGCTCTTCGAACTTGATGTCGAGATCGTTGGCGAGGTTCAGGAGCGCCTGCTTGACGAACCAGGAGACCATGCCGGGATTGGCGCCGCAGGTCGAAACCGCCGTCGTGCCGCCCGGATTCTTTTCCTTCTCCTTGCGCAGCGTTTCGCGCAGTGCATAGTTCGTGCGGTCGGCGTTCTTCATGTCCTTGTCGAAATAGAAGCCGAGCCAGGGCTCGACGACCGTATCGATATAGAGGACGTCGAGCTTGCGGCACAGCTTCATCAGGTCGACGGAGCCGGTATCGACCGACAGGTTGACGCAGAAGCCCTGGCCTTCGCCTTCGGTGAGGAGCGGCTTCAGCAGCTCCTTGTAGTTGTCCTTGGTGACATGGGCCTTGATGTGGCGCACGCCATGGCGGGCGTAGATTTCGGCGTCGGCGGCGTCTTCGCGCGGCTCGATGACGATCAGCCGGTTCCGGTCGTACTTGAAGTGGCGCTCGATGAGCGGCAGCGTGCCGCGCCCGATCGAACCGAAGCCAATCATCACGATCGGGCCGGTGATTTCGCCATGTACCGGATAGGTGCTGTCTGCCATTTGGGTCTCCTGCGGACGGCCGCTTTGCGCTAAAAATCGGGGGTTTGACGGCCCCATAGCATAATGGCAGCGCTAGAGCACAGATTTCTGTCACAATAAAGGGAAAGCGCGGTTTTCTGCCGCGATATTGTTAACTAGCGTCAGTCGCTCACACGAGCGCGGCGGCGATCAGCCCGCGCAGCGAATTGCCGACGAAGATTTCGCTCCTGGAAAGGTCGTCCAGCCGCAGAACGGCCTCGACGGCTTTGCCGCTTTCCAGCAGTTCCGCGCGCAGCACGCCGGCCAGCAGACCGGCGGCAAGCGGTGGGGTTTTCAGGATGCCGGAGCCGTCGTCGAGGAAAAGCGAGGTGATCGTTCCCTCGCAGAGCTCACCGCGTTCGTTGAGCAGGATCACCTCGTCGGCTTCGCTTGCCGGAATTTCCGCACGCGCCGCGATATAGAGCGCGCGGCGTGAGGTCTTGTGGCGCAGCAGCGGATCGCTGGAGGCGAGGCAGGTTTCGGCGATCTTGAGCCGCCATGTGGCGTCTGGCGCGAGAGGGGTGAAGGCGGCAGTCTGGACTTCGATCCGGCCATCGGCGAAGAGTTCGAGGCGGATGCGGAGAGGTGTTTCGGAACCGGCATGTGCTGCGGCCAGAGCTTTCCCGGCCTTTCCGGCCCCCGGCAACCCGAGTGCGTCGGCCGAATGCGCCAGCCGTGCCAGATGGCGCTCCAGCCGCACGAAGCCGGTTTCGGGCTCCCAACGCAGGGTCTCGATCAGCGAGAGATCCATTGGTCCCCCACGGCAAACCGCGCCTTCAGCAGGCACTCCTCATATTCCGACTCGGCGGTTGAATCGAAGACGATGCCGCCGCCGACATTGAAGACGGCGTTGCCGTCCTCGAAGATCGAGATCGTGCGGATGGCGACGTTGAAGCGCATGGTGCCGTCAGGCGCGATCATGCCGATGGCGCCGCAATAGGCGTCGCGCGGGCCGTCCTCCAGATCGTGCAGGATTTTCATGGCGCTCATTTTTGGCGCGCCGGTGATCGAGCCGCAAGGGAAGAGGGCAGCGAAGATATCGCGGATGGCGATGCCGGGCAGCAGCTTTGCCCGCACATGGCTCACCATCTGGTGCACCGTCGGGTAGGTCTCGACGGCGAAGAGTTTGGGCACGTGCAGCGTGCCGACCTCGGAAATGCGCGAGATATCGTTGCGCAGGAGATCGACGATCATGCGGTTTTCCGCCTGCGACTTCGGGTCGGCCTGCATGGCGGCGATGATTTCCGCATCTTCCGCCGCGTTCGCCCCACGCGGGGCGGTGCCTTTCATCGGGTGGGTCTCGATCCAGCCGTCCCTGTCGATATCGAAGAACAGTTCCGGCGAACGGGAGAGCAGTTGCGGCCCGTCGAGCGAGACGAAAGCGCCGTAGCGCACCGGCTGGCGTTCGATCAGCGACCAGAAAGCGGCGAGCGGATCGCCGGTCCAGCGGGCGCGGATCGGCATGGTGAGGTTCGCCTGGTAGCAATCGCCCTCGCGCAGATGCCGGTGCAGGCGCTCGAAGCGGCTGCGATAGGTCTCGAAATCCCAGTGCGCTTTCGGCTCTGACAGCAACGGTTCGTTTTCTGTGCGCTGGCGCGGTTTTGCCAGCGGATGATCCTCAGCCGGCTTTTCAAAAATGCCGAAACTCATCAGCGGCGTCGGGCGATTTTCTTCCGCGAAGGGAGCGAGCTTCTCCTCGAAGAGATCGCCGGCCTCATAGCTCATGAAGCCGGCGATCCAGTGGCCCTCCTCATGGGCAGCCTGCAACGCCGCGAAGGCGGGCTCGAAGCCGGCGCGATCGCGCACGGTGACCACGGCGAGCGGATCGGCGAAAACCACCGTCCGGTCCTCGCGGTCGTCCCTGAGGAGCACAAAGCGTTCGCGATCGGTCATGCTGATGTCCGGCTTCTTTTAAGAGGAGGCCTTATCAAGCGCTTCCAGTTCGTCGATCAGCCCCTCGATCATCGACAGTCCCTTGCTCCAGAACGACGGATCGCTGGCATCGAGGCCGAAGGGTTTCAGCAGTTCGCTATGATGCTTGGTGCCGCCGGCCTTGAGCAGGTCGAAATACTTCGCCTGGAAGCCGGCTTCCGCCTGCTGGTAAACGGCATAGAGCGAGTTCACCAGGCAATCGCCGAATGCATAGGCATAGACGTAGAAGGGCGAGTGGATGAAGTGGGGGATATAGGCCCAATAGGTCTCGTAGCCCTCGGAAATGCGGATCGCCGGGCCGAGGCTCTCACCCTGCACGGAGAGCCAGAGTTCGCCGATCTGCTCGGCGGTCAGCTCGCCTTCCTTGCGGGCGGTGTGCACCTTGCGCTCGAATTCATAGAAGGCGATCTGGCGCACGACTGTGTTGATCATGTCCTCGACCTTCTGGGCGAGCATGGCCTTGCGCTCGCGCTTGTCCTTCGTCTTGTCGAGCAGGCTGCGGAAGGTCAGCATCTCACCGAAGACGGAGGCCGTTTCGGCCAGCGTCAGCGGCGTCGAGGCCATCAGCGCGCCCTGGCCGCCGGCGAGCACCTGATGCACGCCGTGGCCGAGCTCGTGGGCGAGCGTCATCACGTCGCGCGGCTTGCCCATGTAATTGACGAGAACATAGGGGTGCGCCGAAGGCACGGTCGGATGGGCGAAGGCGCCGGGCGCCTTGCCGGGGCGGACCGGCGCGTCGATCCAGCCCTTGTCGAAGAATTTTTTGGCGATGTCGGCCATTTCAGGCGCGAAGGCACCGTAGGCGGCGAGCACGGTGTCGCGCGCTTCGGTCCAGGGGATGGTCGCATCGGGTGTTTCGGGAAGGGGCGCGTTGCGATCCCAGAACTCCATCTGCTCCATTCCGAGCCACTTCGCCTTCATCGCATAGTAGCGGTGCGACAGGCGCGGATACGCTTCGCGTACCGCTTCCGCGAGGGCTGCAACGACCTCCGGCTCGACGCGGTTCGCCAGATGCCGGCTGTCGGCGATGTCCTCGAAGCCGCGCCAGCGGTCGGAGATTTCCTTGTCCTTGGCCAGCGTATTGGTAATCAGAGAGAAGGTGCGGATGTTGTCCTGGAAGGTCTTCGCCAGGGCCTGCGCGGCCTTGCGGCGCGCCTCACGGTCGGGCGACTGCAACTGGTTGAGGGCGATTTCGAGCGGCAGCTCCTCGCCGTCGATCGTGTAGCGCAGCGAGGCCATCGTCTCGTCGAACAGACGGTTCCAGGCGGCCGCACCCGTCATCGACTTTTCGAGGAAGAGCTGTTCCGTCTTGTCGTCGAGCTGGTAGGGCTTGTCCTTGCGCAGGTCCTCGATCCACGGACGATAATGTGCCGCAAGGGCGTCGTTCGTCAGCGCCGCTTCGATGCGCTCGTCCGCTATCCTATTGAGTTCAAGCGAGAAAAACAGGAGATGCGCGCCGAGATCGGTCAGCTTCGCCTGCACGTCGCCATAGAACTTGCCGTTCGCCGGCTCGGTCGTGTTGGTGAAATAGGTGAGGCCGGCAAAGGAGATGAGACGGCCCATCACGTCTTCCAGCGCCTCGAATTCCTTGACGGCCGCGCCGATGCCCTCGTCGCCGGTTTTTTCCGTGGCGGCGTCGAGCTTGCCCTTCCACCGGGCTTCGAAGGCGAGCGCCCCCGCCTCGGCTTTCTTCATATCGCCCTGGAATTCCGGAGAGGTTGGCGAGGGATAGAGATCGCCGAGGTTCCAGCCGGGAAGCTCGCCCAGTTCGGCGCTTGCGGCGGCATCCGCCGGGGCGAAGGTGATCCGGGGTGCGGGGAAATTACGCGTCATCTCTATCTCTCTTCCTGGTGGGCAGATCGGCCCCTTGCTTGCGTCGGCATTGGTTAAAATGCAAGCCTTTCTCAAAACGGCATGTTCAACCCTTCCTGTCATGGTCCGCTGGTGTTCAGTTCCCTTCGGCGTGCATGACGCACGCCTGGGCAAGGAGGTTCCAGTGACGGCCCATATTCTTGTCATCGACGATGATCCTGTCCAGCGCAGGCTGTTGAAGAACATGATCGAGCGCTCCGGCCACGTCGCCCATATGGCGGAAAACGGCCGTGCGGGTCTCGACATGCTCGATCGCAAGGGCGGTCTGATCAATGTGATCCTGCTCGACCTGATGATGCCGGAAATGAACGGCTCGGCCTTCCTCGACGCGCTCGCAGAGCGCGAAAACACGATCCCGGTGATCGTGCAGACGGGGCAGGGCGGCATCGAGACCGTGGTCATGGCCATGCGTGCCGGTGCCTTCGATTTCGTGGTGAAGCCAGTTTCCCCCGAGCGCCTCGGTGTTGCCCTCGGCAACGCGCTGAAGGTCGACCAGCGGGAAGGGCGCAGCCGCGGCGGACGCCGGGGGCGCACGGAGACCGTGCAGTTCGACGATATCGTTTCGGCCAGTTCCGAAATGATGCGTGTCATCGAGCTTGGCCGCCGCGCCGCCCAGTCGAACATTCCGGTCGTGCTGGAAGGCGAATCGGGTGTCGGCAAGGAAATGGTGGCCCGCGCCATCCAGGCCGGCAGCGACCGGGCGCACAAGCCCTTCGTCACCGTCAACTGCGGCGCCATTCCGCACAATCTGGTGGAAAGCATCCTGTTCGGCCACGAAAAGGGCGCCTTCACCGGGGCCACGGAGCGCCATACCGGCAAATTCATGGAGGCCGATGGCGGGACGCTGTTCCTCGACGAGATCGGCGACCTGCCGCTCGACGTGCAGGTGAAGCTTCTGCGCGCCGTGCAGCAGGGCGAGATCGAGACGATCGGCGCGCGCTTCCCGCAGAAGGTCAATGTCCGCCTGATCTCGGCGACCAACCGCGACCTCATCAACGAAGTGCGCGAAGGCCGCTTCCGCGAGGACCTCTATTACCGCCTCAACGTCTTCCCGATCACCATTCCGGCGCTGCGCCGTCGCAAGGAGGACATTCCGGTTCTGGTGCGCGCCTTCGTGCAGCGCTTTGCCGGCGAGCAGAAGCTGGCCCGCCCGCTCGGCGTCTCCGCCGGCGCCATGGCGCTCCTGACGGCCTATGACTGGCCGGGCAACATCCGCCAGCTGGAAAACGCCATCTTCCGCGCCGTCGTGCTGTCGGAAGGGGCGGAGCTCAACGCAACGGACTTCCCGCAGATCGCCGCGCAGGTGCCGGGTTACGGTCTGGCCGAGGATGGCGCGGTCACCTGGGAGGCGACATCGGCCCACACGCCAGAGCTTGCAGGCGATGCGCGCCTGCCGAGCGTCTATCCGGATTTCCGGCCGAACGAATCGGTTTCCTCCGATGTCCACGGCACGCCTGACAATGCGATTCCGAGTGTCGACAAGGGCGGCCATGTACGCAAACTGGCCGATGTCGAGGAGGAACTCATCCGCTTTGCCTTGAAATTCTATCATGGCCAGATGAGCCAGGTTGCCCGCAAATTGGGCATCGGCCGCTCGACACTCTATCGCAAACTCAAGGATTACGGCATCGATCCGGACAATCCGCTGAAGGAAGCCGCGTAAAAACCGTTGGAATCCCGGCCGTTTGAGATTTCCTGATTGCCGTTTATTCCCTGTTAGTGGATTGTTCACTATAACGGGTGCGCGTCGAAGAGTGTGGCGGATTTGCCATGCTCTCACCGCAATTGGCAGTCATCTGGGATAACGGACGTTCGTTGTCCTTCGGACGGGGAAAGAGTTGGCAAATTTGTTCGCATCGATGAAGCGCCGGGGGAACACCCTTGGCAGCCTCTGCAAAACAGTGTTGCAAAAGCTGCCCAAGGCTTTGTCCACGGCTGTGCTCTCTGCTGCCCTCATTCTGCCGACGGCCATTCCCGCGACGGTTCAGGCCGAGAGCGGCAACCGCACGCTCAAGCTCTTCTTCATCCACACCAAGGAAAAGGCCGAGATCACTTTCAAGCGCAACGGTCGGTATGACCAGCGCGGCCTGAAGCAGCTCAACACGTTCCTGCGCGACTGGCGCCGCAACGAGCCGACGCGCATGGATCCGCGCCTCTTCGACCTCGTGTGGGAAGTTTATCAGAAGGTCGGCGGCAGCGGTTACATCAACGTCGTCTCCGCTTACCGCTCGCCGGCCACGAACGGCATGCTGCGCTCGCGCTCCAAGGGTGTCGCCAAGAAGAGCCAGCATATGCTCGGCAAGGCGATGGACTTTTATATTCCGGGCGTGAAGCTCGCGACACTGCGCGCCACCGCCATGAAATTCCAGGTCGGCGGCGTCGGTTTCTACCCGACCTCCGGTTCGCCCTTCGTGCATCTCGACGTCGGCAGCGTGCGCGCCTGGCCGCGCATGAGCCGCCAGGAGCTCGTCCGCCTCTTCCCGGACGGCAAGACCATGCATGTGCCGACGGACGGCAAGCCGTTGCCGGGCTACCAGCAGGCCGTTGCCGATTACAAGCGTCGCGTCGGTTCTGACGCCATCCAGGTTGCGGGCGGCGGTTCCACGCCGACGGCGTCCAAGCGCAAGGGTGGCTTCCTCGCCGCGCTCTTCGGCGGCGGTGGCGACGAGGATGAAGAACCCGAAATGATCGCGAGCAGCAATGTCACGATCGCCGATTCCTTCGACGAAGGCGGCGAATCCGGTGGCAAGCCCGCGAAGGCCGTTGCCGAAGAAAAACCGGTTGCGACCGAAGCCGAAACCGAACTTGCGTTCAACGCGCCGGTTCCGGGCAGCCGCCCCGCCTTCAAGGCGGCCGAGACGACCAGCGAGCTCGCCCTTGTCGCACCGACGACGAGCGGTGCGGTCGCGGCCCTCGAAGCGGCGACGACGACCGAAGAGCAGAAGCCTGAATTCGAAGACCTGTCGGCCTACAAGGTGCCGCTGCCCGTCATGCTGGGTGCCCGCACCCAGGCCGGCGATGCGCAGCCCGGTGAAGCCCAGTCCGGTGAGGCCATGACGGCGGCTGTCGCGGCCGCTGCGGCGGAAGACGGCGAGGAACTGGCCATGGTGCCGGTGCCGGGCCTTCGTCCGCAGGTCGAGCTTGATGACCAGTCGCAGACCGCGCTGATGGCGGCGGCCGAGGCCAAGGTCGCGCTTCCGTCCACCGCGGACCGTTCGGGACTTGCCGCCCTTGCCGATCCGACGGCGGGTGACGATCAGGGCAATCCGGTCGAGATGGCCGCGCTTGTTTCCGACAATGCCGGCGCCACGCGGTCGCTGGCGGGCGTCGATGCCTTCGATGGCAAGGCTGTCGAGGAAACGCCGTCGAAGGGTGGCCGTCCGAAGAAAAAGGACGCCGATGCCGCAAGCCGTGGCGCGATCCGCACCGAGCCGAAGCTGACGCAGAAGATCATTTCCAAGTGGGCGCTGGAGCAGGGCGATATGGCGACGCTCTCCAAGCCGGTCAAAGCGCCGCGCTTCGTGAGCCGCACGCTGCGCGCCGCGCCGACCACCGTCTACATGGCCGGCTTCCAGCCGGAGGGCAAGTCGATCGACAGCGCCCGCTTCAGTGGCAATGCGGTGAACTTCATGGAAGTCCGCAAGTTCGAATGAGCCCTGAGGACAGAGATCAAAGAGCCCGCTGGAGCGATCCAGCGGGCTTTTTTGTTTGAATTTTTGAAGTGTCTGCAACAGCTCATCCATCTGGGCTGATGATGACAGATGGGCAGAAATGAGAGATACCCTGAAATGGAAGCGGG
>NZ_JBLZPK010000060.1:12088-20408 GCF_049199905.1 Shinella sp. M27 | reverse complement strand
CAACGTATGGTCTGTATTGGGAAGATCTGCGTGAGCACCGCCGCTAAAGCGGGCTAACGGTCATTTCCAGCTCTGATAGTCCGCAGCCGTGCAGCCGAAGGGGGCGGGGCCGTCGCCGAAACGGCTTTGCAGCTGGCTGCAGCCCCAGCGGTTGAGCGCTTCGGGCATCATGTTGTTGATGTCCATTCCCGGCGAATTGTACTGCGAGGGCGCGCTCATCACGTACCACAGCCAATAGCCGAAAATGCCGCCGACGATGAGGAGAATGAGAAGCAGGAACAGGCCGAGCCGGCGCGCCAGCGACATACCCTTCTTGACCGGAGCAAGGGTGGCGGCGGTCTGGTGGTCGGCTGATGCTGCGGCAGCATGAAGCGGGGCGAGCGCATCCGCACGCTCCTGCGCGGTCAGGTCGATCCGCTCCAGCCGGTCGTCGAGCAGCACGGGAAGCGCGGTCTTGCCGTGCCAGACGGCAAGGGCGACCGCATTGCTGCCGGCATCGCCAACGATGATCGGTTCTTCCCCGTTCTCGAAGCGGGTGAAGGCGACGCGCTTGGTCTTCCGCTCGCTCAGACGGTCGGCATAGGTGACCGCGAGGCGGCCGCGCTTCTTGTCGATCCCGGTGATTTCGACCGGGATGACGGTCAGCGGCGCGGGATGGCGCAGCTGACCGCGAACGCGCAGGATGCGCAACGCGAGGAAGATCATCGCGAGGCCGCCGCCGCCGAGCAGAAGCGTGAAGGCGGCCAGCGTGATGATCCGGTTCCACAGCATATCAAGCCCGAGGCTGATCGTGGCGAGATCCGGATGATCGGCCGAAACGACAAGGCCCGTCTCGTAGTCGCCGGTGTGGAAGTCGACGAACATGACCTCGACCTCCTTCTCATAGCGCTGGCCGTCGTGCTGGTAGGAAAGATCCACTTCGCAGGTCGTGAAGACGGCTTTGCGCGTCGTGCAATTGCCGCCGATCGTGCCGTCGATGACGAGCGGATTCTGGCTGATCGTGTAGTCGCGCAGAATGCCCGGCCCTTCGGTCATCGCCATGAAGACGGCAATGGCCAGCAGGATGGGGATGGAGAAGTAGTAGGCGAAGGGGATGGAGATGACCCCGCTTTTGATGGCGAGGGGGCGGGCGGGAAGCTTGATCGTGGGAAAGGTCATTTTCTGCCTGAAAGTGATTTCGCTGAAAGGGGTTGATAGACGAGGGACGGCACAGGCCGATCATTCATTCGCAAAGAAATTTTGCATTGCGGCAGTGGATCAAGCAGTCACTCATATCTCTGAAAAACCCACCCTGCCGTTGCGATTGTCGGCCACGGAAGTCTAGCTTAGGGCAAAATGCAGGAGATTTTCATGAGCAGATATTTGGTTCTTATACTTTCCACAATCGGCTTTCTGGCCGGCGCGGCGTCGTTTGCCGGTGCCTTGGAGCTGGAAAAGGTTGCGGGCCATACGGTCGAAATCCAGGAAAAGGATTTCGAGAAAGCCCTCATTGTTGATGGGCGGGAGCTGCACAAGAACCAGATCGTTTTCCTGGATGATGTCTATGCGTTCGGCGACACCACCGTGCTTGTCGGCACGAGCTCCGGCGGCGGCAATGCCTGCGACGGCTCGCCTTTTGTGCTGTCCTTTCCCCGCAGTGGTGCGCCCAGAATAGATGGGCCTATCGACAATTGCGCGTCCGTATCCTGGCAGGTTGACGGCGCGAACATCGTCTTTTCGACGGGAAATATTCCCGGCCGGGAAACGGAGCGCTGGCAGTGGACCGCCGAGCGGGGCATAGCGCCACTTGCTTCCGTCGCCTTCCAGCCGGATGCGGCGAGTGGCTGGGGCAATCTGCGCGAGCGCACCTTCACGCATCCATCCGACGCCTTCGCCAACGGCGAGATTGCTGCCAGCTTCAAGATGGTGCTCGGCTCGGATTTTCAGCAGTTTCAGGAGTTGATGACCGGCGTCGGAAGCGGCCAGTTCAAGGGGGATGATTTTGTCGGCACGGCGTGCCGGCCACATGCCTGCCTCGATGAGGCCGGGCTGATTTTCCTGTCCTCGAGCGACCGCCACGTCTATGTGGCCTGGAAGCCGGTCGACGGGAAAATTGCGGTCTTTCCCTCGCCCGTGAAGGACTGGCCGGAAAAGGCCAAGGTCGAGCTTCGGGAATGGGCGAAGCAATGGCCCTGATATCGCGCGCCTGCACCCCAGTCGGCTAGTCGCCCGCTGACAGACCGGTGCGTCCGGCGGTGCCGAACCCGCGAAGCGCCCAGCGACTGCCGTCGCTGCTCAGGGACAGCATGCCGAGGGGCGCGACATCGATGCGCCGGATCGACGTCAGCGGCGCGTCAACCACATGAAGAAACAGCAGCTTGACGATGATCGCATGGGTCACAGCCAGCGTGTTTCCGCCCGTCGCGCGATAGGCTTCCAGCCAGTCCACCGCCCGGGCCTGCGCCGTTGCGAAGGATTCACCGCCATGCGGGGCCGATGCAGGATCCGCCGACCATCGCTCCAGGTCTGCAGGCCAATGTTGCGCGACCTCCGCGACCGTCCGGTTGTCCCATGCGCCATAGGCGATATCCCTGAGGGGCGGGCAAAGGCTCGTTTTGACAGAGAATGCAGCGGCCGTTTCGGAGGCAGGGCGTTCGGGCGCATGTAGGACCGTATCGAAAGGGCGCAGGTCGCTGGCAAGCACCTTCAACCGCGTCTGCTCTTTGGGCAGCAGGGCATCGGCAGAGGTAAACCGGGATTGCTGGTTGGCCTGGGTAGCCCCACGGCACAAAATCGTCAGGCGGGTGGCGCGATTGGCCATCGGTTTCGGGGCTTCGGCTTCGCTGCTCAAGGTCTGTCCATGCTCCATGCCTTAAACGGGCAGGATATTCGCTGCGCGCCCGACAGCAGTCATATCATGTCGGCAGGCCAGTGAAACTCTGAAGCCGCTGCGGGTCGCTACAAGGTTCAGGCGCGGTCAAAGAAAAGGGGCGCGTTGCGCCCCTTCATCTCACGTCGGAGAATCGTCCCGTCTTATTCGGCATCCGGCGGCAGATCGATCATGCCGAGGGCCTGCAGGTAGGTGTCGAGGATGGCTTCCTGTTCCATGCGCTCGTCCTTGTCCTGCTTGCGGATCTGGATGACCTTGCGCAGGATCTTCGTGTCGAAGCCGGTGCCCTTGGCTTCGCCGTAGACGTCCTTGATATCGTCCGCGATGGTTTTCTTTTCTTCCTCGAGACGCTCGATGCGCTCGATGAATGCGCGAAGCTGGTCGCGTGCGACGCCGTGGGCATCCGACATGGTCTTCTCCTTGGGTGGACTGGGGATGGTCTAAAATTCGAAGGCCGTGACTTGCCGCGAACTTCCGTCAAGATCAAGGCCTATCGCACGCTCCTTGGGGTTTTTCATGCCGCCGTGGCGTCATTCCTTCGGGCGGTTGACCTCGAAGGCCGCCTTCTGGGCGCCGCTCGCCTCGCGCTGGTACCGTTCACGCCATTCCTCATAGGACATGCCGTAAACGATCTCGCGGGAGGCCTCCTTGTCGAGGGCAACGCCCGCTTCATTGGCCGCATCGCGATACCAGTTCGACAGGCAGTTGCGGCAGAAGCCGGCCAGATTCATCATGTCGA
Organism: Shinella sp. M27; assembly: GCF_049199905.1. Taxonomy (NCBI): domain Bacteria; kingdom Pseudomonadati; phylum Pseudomonadota; class Alphaproteobacteria; order Hyphomicrobiales; family Rhizobiaceae; genus Shinella; species Shinella sp. M27. The sequence continues at coordinate 16,800 of NZ_JBLZPK010000060.1, read as the reverse complement.
TGTTCTGCACGTCCGTGCGCTCGCGCAGGTGCCTGACGAGACGCCTGAAGGCGGCGGCCTCGAATTCGGTCTGCTGCTCTTTGCTGAGTTCGGTCATCTCAATAGGGTCCGGTGCGGGAGGGGTGTATCTCGTATGTGTGCAGGGCGGGATCGGCATTCAACCGCGAAAAGATCGGTGCGAGGCGATCGACCCAGCCGGCGATCCCGGCGTCGTCGCCGATCTCGTCCTGGCGGATTTCGATGAGGGCATGCGCGATGCCCGGCTTCATGCAATGGCGGAACATCGTATCGCCGCGCAGCGCCCCGTCATAAGGCTCGTTGTCGCCTACCACCACATTGCCGAGACCCTCCAGTTCCGAGAGCAGCGGGCCGACGGCGCGATGGTCGCTGTCCCAGAGCACCGTCACCTGCCACGGGCGGGGCGTGCCCTTCCAGGCCGGCGTGAAGGAATGCATGGACATGACGAGCGGCGCTTTGCCCGTGCGCTTGGCCACCGCATCGATCGTGCGCGACACGGCGTCGTGATAGGGGCGGTGATAGGTTTCGAGCCGATATTGCCATTCTTCCAGCGTGATCGGGTGATTGCCTGGAATGATCGCGCCGTCGGAAATGCGCATGACGAGCGTCGGGTCGTCCTCGCCGCGGTTGGGGTCGATCAGCAGGCGGGAGAAGCGGCTCATCACGACCGGCGCGTTCAGCCGGGCGTTCAGGCCGCGCACCACGCCCTCGACGCCGATATCGTAGGCGATGTGGCGCTCGAAGGCGCTTTCCGGCAGGCCAAGGCGGCCGTAGCGTTCGGGCAGGAGATTGGTGGCGTGGTCCGCCAGGATGACGAGCCCGAGGCCGAGGTCGCCGTCAATGATCTCGAAGGAAGGATGGTCCCGCATGCCCTTGGCCGAAATTATACCGCTCATGCCGACTGATCGCATGGGCCGATCCGGCCCGCAAGCCGCGGGGCCTGGGGTTGCAGGAAAGATTCCTTCTTCTTTTGTGAAATTGTAATCGATTAGTGTTGCGTTGACATTCATGCCCCGTCGTCGCAAGAAAGCGCATATTCAAATCAACGGAGTTCCATTGGAAACCGTGCGAGCCAAGAGCTATAGCCCCTTCGTCCCGAAAGCCACGCGCCTTCTCCAGGCCGGCCTTTTCACTTTTGCGGGCTTCCTCGCCCTTTCCGTGCCCGATGAGGCGAAAGCCGAGTTCCGTGTCTGCAACGGCACGCAGAACCTCGTCGGCGTCGCCATCGGCTATCGCGCCAAGGAAGGCTGGATGACCGAGGGCTGGTGGCAGGTGCCGGCTACGACCTGCGCCACGCTGATCGAGGGCGAACTGCAATCGCGCTACTACTATCTCTATGCCGAAGACGCCGCCCGCGGCGGCCGCTGGACCGGCGATGTCAACATGTGCGTCGCCGAGAACGAGTTCAAAATCACCGGCGTGCAGGACTGTTTTGCCCGCGGTTTCCAGCGCATGGGCTTCAAGGAATATGACACGGGCCGACAGGGAAGCTGGATGGTGCAGCTTTCCGATACGCCAGGGACCCAGGAAAGTCAGAACTGATGAGACGGAACAGAAAAGTCAAAATCCTCGCCACGCTCGGACCTGCATCCTCCGACGAGCAGATGATCCAGAAGCTGCATGAGGCGGGAGCAGACCTGTTCCGCATCAATATGAGCCATGCCAGCCACGACGTGATGCGCACGCTGATCAGCCGCATCCGCGCCGTCGAGGCCCGCTGTGGCCGTCCCATCGGCATCCTCGCCGACCTTCAGGGCCCGAAGCTGCGCGTCGGCAAGTTCGCCAACGGTTCGGAAGAGCTGAAGCCCGGCCAGACCTTCACGCTCGACAACAAGGACGTGCCCGGCGACAACAGCCGCGTCTTCCTGCCCCATCCGGAAATTCTCGAAGCCGTGAAGCCCGGCCATCGCCTGCTGATCGACGACGGCAAGCTGCATCTGCGTGCCGAAAAGTCCGACGGCAAGTCGATCGTCTGCACGGTCGTTTCCGGCACCAAGATCTCCGATCGCAAGGGTGTGAGCCTGCCCGACACGCTGCTCGGCGTCGGCGCGCTGACCGAAAAGGACCGCGTCGACCTCGATGCGGTTCTGGCGACCGGTAGCGTTGACTGGGTGGCACTCTCCTTCATCCAGCGTCCGGAAGACCTGGCGGAAGTGCGCAAGATTTCGCGCGGCCGCGTCGGCCTGATGTCGAAGATCGAAAAGCCGCAGGCCATCGAGCGCATCGACGAGATCATCGACCTCTCGGATGCCCTGATGGTCGCCCGTGGCGACCTTGGCGTGGAAATGCCGCTGGAAGCCGTTCCGGGCCTGCAGAAACAGCTCATCCGCGCCTGCCGCCGCGCCGGCAAGCCTGTTGTCGTCGCGACCCAGATGCTGGAATCGATGATTTCCGCTCCGGTGCCGACGCGCGCCGAAGTGTCCGACGTCGCGACCGCCGTCTTCGAGGGTGCCGACGCCGTCATGCTCTCGGCCGAATCCGCCTCGGGCGATTATCCGGTCGAAGCCGTCTCCACCATGGCGTCCATCGCCAGCAAGGTCGAGCGCGACCCGCATTATCCGGGTATCATCTATGCCCAGCGCACGCCGCCGGAAGCGACCGGCGCCGACGCCATTTCGCTTGCCGCCCACCAGATCGCCGAAACGCTGAAGCTTGCGGCCATCGTCTGTTACACCTCGTCGGGCACGACGGGCCTGCGTGCTGCGCGCGAGCGGCCGGAGGTGCCGATCCTGGCGCTCTCGCCGGTCATCGAGACGGCGCGCCGCCTCTCGGTCGTCTGGGGCCTGCACTGCGTCGTCACTGGCGATGCCGAGGATCTCGACGACATGGTGAACCGCGCCTGCCGCATCGTCGTGTCGGAAGAGTTCGGCAAGCCGGGTGACCGCATCATCATCTCGGCTGGTGTGCCGTTGCGCACGCCCGGCGGCACGAACATGCTGCGCATCGCCTATATCGGCGCGGACGGCGTCAGCGGCGTCTGAGGCCGCGCTACTTTTCGTGATCTTTCGCAAGGCGGGCCTCGGCCCGCCTTGCTGATTCCTGGAGGTCGCGATCGCTGCCTGCGATCTTCTCGATCGCCTCGACGGCAAGATCCGTCACCACGTAATCCGGCTTGTGGCCGAGATTGCGAATCCAGACGAGTTCCGATCCCGCAATGTCACGCGCCAGCCCGCGCGAATGGATTTCCTCATAGACGACGCCATCCGTGTCGCCGGTGACGATCACCGTCGGCGTGCGGATCTCGTGGTAGCGCGGCTGTATGCGCTTCACGTAGTCGAGGAGATTGGCAACGTCGGTGGCATTGTTGCGGAAGGCGGCGGGGCGCAGCACCAGTGCGGGGGCGGTCGCCTCGATGTAATCGTCCGGCCGCGGGTTCGGGGCAAAGACGAAACGCGTGCCGCTATCGATGCGCGACAGGCCCACCGGCAGCGCGACGATGCGGCTGAACAGCCAGCCGATGACGGGTGCCCTTGCAAGGTCGTAGTACCAATCGACGCCACCCGGCCAGGGATGGGTGGCGGGGGCGAGGAACAACAGGCCGGCGGTCTTATCCGGGTGCTCCAGCGCAAAGCTTGCTGCAATCGCACCGCCGAAGGAATGGGCGACGATGATCGCCTTTTCGATGCCGCGCTTCTCCATCAGGCGGGCAATGGCGTTCGCCTGCCCGTCCGGCCAGGCATTTTCCGGCCCGCCACGTTCTGAGTAGCCGTGGCCTGGCCGGTCGATAAAGAGCATGGTCGCGCGGCCTTCGAGCCTGGCGCGGAAGGGGTGCATCTGGTCGCGCAGGTTGCCGCTCGCGCCGTGGATGAAGACGAGCGGCGGCAGGTCGGCCTTGTCGCCTGCCGGGACCAGCACGCTGTTCAGGCTGAAACCGCCGACGTCGATCAGCTCGCCGACATTGGGAAACTGCTGCTCGATGGCGCGCGCCTTCCACGCCGTGAAGGCGTAGCCAGCGAGCGCGATGGCGAAGGGGGCGGCGAGAAGGGTTGTCAGCATGAGGCGGAGCGGGGAGGGCAAGGAAGGGTCCGGTCGACGATGGAGATGACTACTCTACGCGGGCTGCGCGCGGCCGGTTCACTCCGGCGACGATCAGGTGCGCTGGCCGGTCAGCTTTTCCGCAAGGTCGCCCATTTCCTTCTGTGCCTGCCGTTCGGTCGGGTAGATATCGAGGAAGCGTTCCCACGCCTTCATGGCAAGCTCGTCACGCCCGCTCTGCGAGAGAATCGCGGCCATGCCGGCGAGCGCGCCGAAGTGGCGGGGCTCGATCTTCAGCACCTGGTTGATGTCGGACATCGACTTACGATAGTTGCCCATCTTAAAATGCAGCGTCGCGCGGCGGTTCCAGCCCTCGACATAGTCAGGCCGCAGGCGGATAGCCTCGTCGAGGAAATCGAGCGCAGCGGCGTTCTTGTCTTCGCCCATGGCCTTGTCGGCCCACTGGATCAGCAGATTGATGCTGGCGCTGCCGGACTCTTGCCATTCGCGGCGGATCTGGTTGGCGATGCCGGTGGCCGCATCCGGATCGGCCTCGCGCTTCAATTCGCCGAATAGCTTGTCCAGTCGCTGTGCTTGCGTGGTGAAGGCGCTGGAGGACGTGTCGAGCGAAGCCTTGTCCGCCGTCTGCGCGATGGCAACAGAGGGCGCGGCCATGGCGAGAGCAAGGGGAAGGCAGAGTGCGGAAACCATGAAAAAGC
>NZ_JBLZPK010000060.1:0-12026 GCF_049199905.1 Shinella sp. M27 | reverse complement strand
ACTTCAATTTGTATTTCTCGATCAACACTGTCCTACAGTCAGGACAGGCAACCGCGACGCCGTATCAGCCCTGACGAGCCTTGAAGCGCGGGTTCTGCTTGTTGATGATGTAGATGCGGCCCTTGCGGCGAACAAGGCGGTTTTCGCGGTGGCGAGCCTTGAGCGACTTGAGCGAATTCTTGATCTTCATGTTTTCGATCCGCGTATTGCAGGGCGACACGAGTTCGCCGGATTTCTTCAATCAAAAACGCGCCGTTTCGGGCGCGCTTTCACGTTGGGCAGGCATGTAACCCGTGACATTTGCGCTGTCAACCACGGGCGATGGGTTTTCCGCCCTCAAGGCCGGTTTTCCAGCCCGTCTCGGTCGAAAAGCTGGGTAATATGCCCCATCTTGCGGCCCGGACGGGCTTCCGTCTTGCCGTAGAGGTGGACGAGCACGCCGGGCTTGGCAAGCCAGGCCGGCACGTCATCGATGTCATCGCCGATCAGATTCTGCATCACGCAGTCTGAATGGCGGCGTGGATCGCCGAGCGTGTGGCCTGCAACGGCGCGGATATGCTGCTCGAATTGCGAGACGACGCAGGCCGCCTCCGTCCAGTGACCGGAATTGTGCACGCGCGGCGCAATCTCGTTAGCGACGAGGCCGCCATCCGCCAGCACGAAGAATTCCACGCCGATGACGCCGACATAGCCGAGGCTGTCGAGAATGGCGCGCGCCGCCTTGCGGGCCTGGTCCGCCGTCGTCTCGCCGATGTTAGCCGGCAGCGTCGAGGTGTGCAGGATACCGTTGAGATGGACGTTCTCAGCCGGGTCGTAGCAGGCGATGGTGCCGTCGCGGTCACGCGCGGCGATGATGGAGACCTCGCGCTCGAAGGGCACGAGGCTTTCGAGGATGAGCGGCACGCCGCCCAGCGCCTCGAAGGCGCCTTCGCGGCTTTCGGCCGGCGAGCGGAAGAGCCGCTGACCCTTGCCGTCATAACCGAGACGGCGGGTCTTCAGCACGCCGACGCCGCCGAAGCGGTCGAGCGCCGCCTCGAGGTCGGCCTGACTGTCGACGGCGGCGAAATCGGCGGTGAGGATGCCGCAGTCGCGAATGAAGCTCTTTTCGACGAGACGGTCCTGCGAGACTTCCAGCGCGCGCGGCGGCGGATAGACAGGGACGGCCGCCGCAAGCGCGGCCGCCGCAGCCACGGGGACGTTTTCGAATTCGTAGGTCACGACGTCGCAGACGCGGGCAAGCTCGGCGAGGGCTTCCGGATCGTCATAGGCGGCAACGATCTGGGCGTTGGCGACCTGGGCTGCCGGACAATCGGCCTGCGGCTCGAGGATGACGGTGCGCAGGTTGAGGCGCGCGGCCGCCATGGCCAGCATGCGGCCGAGCTGGCCGCCGCCGATGATGCCGATGGTGCGGGCGCTCATAGCGGGCCGTCCACGGGATACTCGGCAATGGCGCTGGACTGGTTCTCGCGCCACTCGTCGAGGCGATGGGCAAGTTCGGGATCGTTGAGCGCGAGCACGGCGACGGCCAGCAGCGCCGCATTGACCGCGCCTGCACGGCCGATGGCCAGCGTGCCGACGGGAATGCCGGCCGGCATCTGCACGATGGAGAGAAGGCTGTCCTGGCCGGAGAGTGCCTTCGACTGGACCGGTACGCCGAAGACCGGCAGCGGCGTCATGGCTGCCGCCATGCCGGGCAGATGGGCCGCACCGCCGGCACCGGCGATGATGATCTTGAAGCCTTCCGCCTTGGCGCCGCGCGCGAAGCTGTAGAGCCTGTCGGGCGTACGGTGCGCCGAAATGATGCGGGCTTCATAGTCGACGCCGAGCGCATCCAGCGTGTCGGCGGCGTTCTTCATCGTCTCCCAGTCGGACTGGCTTCCCATGATGATGGCGACGGGGGGCGTTTCGGTGGTGTCCAAGGCGTCTCGTCCGGTTCAGGCGATGATATCGGGAATGATTTGGTCTTCCAGCTTGGAAAGCTTGTCCTTCAAGATCAGCTTCTTCTTCTTCATGCGCTGGATCTTGAGCGCTTCGCAGCCGACCTGGATCATGGCGTTGATCGCGGTATCGTAGTCTTCGTGTTCCTGGCGAAGCCGTGCGGCGGCAAGCCGCATTTCAGCCTGTTCCTGGTCTGCCATGCTCTCTATTCCCCGTCGTCGGAAACAGCGGTTCGACCGCCTGTCCCAGTCTGTATAAGCCTGCTCCTATCACGAAAGCCCCGGTAACGGGAAGTTATCCCTTGCCACGTTTTCGCCTTCGACAAATGAAAAATGACATGGCACACTGACTTTGTTGCAACCTGGATCATCCGGCACGCAAGTGGCCGGGTGCAAGCAAAAGGAAGGAACTGTCACATGACGATTGAGGCCCATCTGGCTACGCTCGAAAAGAAGCATTTCGCTCTTGAAGAAGAGCTGCATGCTGCGATCAAGCAGCCCTCCTCGGGCGATGAGACGATTGCAGACATCAAGCGTCGCAAGCTGCGCATCAAGGATGAGATCGAGCGCATTCGCTCCACAGCTCACTGAAACGACAGGGATTTTTCCAAAGGAATTATAGGGAGGCACGTCGCGGAACAGATGGTCCGTATGGGAGGACCGGGGTAGGAGCCCATTTCGCGAAACCGCTTCCGAAAACGAAATGATAGACGTCGTGACGCCCCGGCAGATCGGAGGATCTGCCGGGGCGTTCTATTTCGAAATGGGACAGCAGGGCTTACGACCAGAACTGATCGAGCCAGAGATTGAGCCTGTCGAAGCCCTTGGCGTTGATGGCGTAAATGCGCTTCGTGCCCTCGGCCTTAACACTGACCAGGTTGGAATCGAGCAGCGCCTTGAGGTGCTGGGAAACTGCCGGACGGCTGATCGGCAGACCTTCGGAGAGTTCGTTGACCGTGCGCGGCGCACGCCGCAGTTCCTCCAGCAGGAACCTGCGGTTGGGATCGGCAATCGCAGCAAAGGGGTCCGGGTGCGCCATGGCCGAACGCTATGGCAAAGCAGCATGTGCGGCAAGTATTTTGTGCGGTGCGAAGTAGTCGTCAGAGAAAGGCCAGCACGCCGTCATAGACGAGCTTCAGGCCGGCGATCAGCGCCATGGAATACATGAAGGGATAGAAGACATCCGGCTTCATGCGCTTGACCATGAAACCGCCGAAAGCGGTGGCGACGATGGCGAGCGGCACGAGCGTCGCCGAGATGGTGAGGTTCGTCGTATCGAGCTGCCCGAGCGCGAAATACGGGCCGAGCTTGATGAAATTGAGAATGGCGAAGAAGCGGACGGCCGCCCCGGTGTAGTCGCGCGGCGGCAGCTTCAGCGGCAGGCCGTAGACCTGGAACGGTGCGCCGCCGGCATGGGCCACGAAGCTGCCATAGCCGGAGAGCGTGCCGAAGAAGGCGGCGGGGACGAGGCGGTGCGGCTTCGGCTCGATGACATAGCCGTGGCGGACGCGCCAATTGTTGTAGAAGTAGCGCAGCACGAAGAGCACAGTGATGAGGCCGATGATGAGGCGCAGTGCATCGCGCGGCACATAGGCCGAGGTCGCCCAGCCGATGGCGATGCCGATGAGTGCGCCGGGCAGCAGCATCTTCAGGAGCATGCGATTGTTGTGTTCGCGCCAGATCCAGAGCGACACGCAGTCCATCACCACGAGGATCGGCAGGAGGATGGCGGCGGCCTGTACCGGCGGCACGGCCATCGCCAGCAAGGGTACGCCCATCAGGGCCAGGGCCTCGCCCATGCCGCCCTTCGTCAGGCCGACCAGCAGCACGGCGGGGATGGCGGCGTAATAAATCGAGGGGTCGATGGACATGGAAGACGATTGATCCTGTTCGTCCTTCCGTCTATCCGCTTTGATCTGTTATGACGAGACCAGAGTGCCGCAATTCAAAGAAAGTGCCTATCCATGTCCAACGCCGATAAACGCTGCCGTCTCGTCCTGATCCTTCCCGAAGGCGAGGACCTTTCCGCGCGTGCCGCTATGCTGGAAAGCGCGCTGAAAGGCGGCGATGTCGCTTCGGTGATCATCCCGCAATACGGGCTCGATGACGGCGTGTTCCAGAAACATGCGGAAGCGCTGGTCGAGATCGTCCAGGACGCCGGTGCCGCCGCGCTCATCGCCGGCGACACGCGCGTGGCCGGCCGGGCGAAGGCCGACGGCATCCATGTCACCGGCGGGCTTGAGGAGTTCAGCGAGGCCGTCGAAAAATTCACGCCGAAGCTCATCGTCGGCGGTGGCAATGCCACGGATCGCCACAAGGCGCTGGAGATCGGCGATATCCAGCCGGACTATATCTTCTTCGGCAAGATCGGCGGGGACATCAAGCCGGAGGCGCATCCGAAGAACCTGGCGCTCGCCGAATGGTGGGCGTCGATGGTGGAAATTCCTTGCATCGTGCTCGGCGGCAGCGATCCTGAGTCAGCCCTTGCCGTTGCCGAGACCGGCGCGGAGTTCGTGGCGCTCGACAAGGCGGTCTTTGCCGACCCTGCGCAGGCGCCGCATGTGATTGCTGCGGTCAACGCTCTTCTTGACGAAAAAGCGCCACGGTTTGAGCAATAGTAGGCGCTCATGATCAGGGCCCTTCTTTCAAAAGCTTGCCGTATCGCGCCGGTGGCGTTTTTCGCCACGGGCGTTTTCGTTGCCGCGCCGTCCCTTGCCGAGACGGCCAAGAAGGGGCCCTCCGTCACCGCCGGTGATGCGAAGACGGACGAAAGGGAGCCCGCTGGAGAGGTGAAGCCGGCCGCCCTCGACGAGCAGCCCGAGGTGAAGAAGGAAGAGAAGAAGCCAATTGACGGTCCGTCCACCGGCCTCTCGGTGCTCGACCGCATGGGGGCCGACCTGCCGGCGCTCCCTGCTGAAAAGCCGTTTGCCGGCAAGGTGGACGATGCCTATGGCGCCTTCCAGCGCGGCCGTTATCTGACGGCGATGGAGCTTGCCCTGCCGCGCGCCCAGCTCGGCGATCCCGCCGCGCAGACCCTGGTCGCCGAAATTCTCGACCGGGGCCTCGGGGTGAAGCGCGATCGCAAGCAGGCGCTGTTCTGGTATGAGCAGGCCGCCAATGGCGGCGATCCGACCGGCATGTTCAAATATGCGATCCTTCTCATGGAACGCTCGGCGTCGCCGGAAGATCGCAAGAAGGCCGACGAGCTGATGAAGAAATCGGCCGATCTCGGCAATGCTTCCGCGCAGTTCAACTATGCACAGGTGCTGGTGGCCGACAGTCCGGGTGACAAGGGGCTGCATGACGCGCTGCCCTATTACGAGAAGTCCGCCGAGCAGGGCATCGCTGATGCGCAATATGCCGTGGCACAGATCTACGTGAACCTGAAGGACCTGCCGGAAGAGAAGACGAAGCGCGCCCGCGAATGGTTGCTGCGCGCTGCCCGCGCCGGTTTCGACACGGCCCAGCTCGATCTCGGCATGTGGCTGGTGAACGGCACGGCGGGCGACCGCGACTACGATACCGGCTTCAAATGGCTGAAGCGCGCCGCCGATGGCGGCAATGTCGTCGCCCAGAGCAAGCTTGCGCAGCTCTATATCCACGCCATCGGCACGCGGCCCGATCCGGTCGAGGCGGGCAAGTGGTTCGTGCTGGCGCGGCGCGCCGGGCTGAACGATCCCTCGCTCGAGGATTTCTATCTCGGCCTGACGGATCAGCAGCAAAAGGCGGCGATCACGGCGGCCAACAAGTACCGCTCGGGCTCGTAACGCGTCCCGTATTTACCCTGTTGCACGATCGTACACCCTGCATTGCAGCCCATGCAGGGGCTGAAGGCTTGAAACTTCGCGGGATTTGTGGTCTTGAAGCCCGCACATCCGGTCCCCGTGCATTTGCGCGCCGCGGCTTTCGCCGTCCCGATGCGCCGGACATTCCCGAAGGACATTCATTTCATGGCTCGTTCAGCTCTTCTCAACGTTATGGTTCAGGCCGCCTTCAAGGCCGGCAAGTCGCTCTCGCGTGATTTCGGCGAAGTGCAGAACCTCCAGGTTTCGCTCAAGGGCCCGGCCGAATATGTCGCGCAGGCTCACCGCAAGGCCGAGAAGATCGTCCGCGAAGAGCTGATGAAGGCTCGCCCGACCTATGGCTTCCTCAGCGACGAAGCCGAAGAAGTCATCGGCACCGACGGTGCGCATCGCTGGATCGTCAACGCGCTCGACGGCACGACCAATTTCCTGCACGGCATTCCGGCCTTTGCGAGCACGATCGCGCTGGAGCGCAATGGCGAGATCGTGGCCGCCGTCGTCCTCAATGCGGCGACGGACGAACTCTTCACCGCCGAGCGCGGCGGCGGCGCCTTCCTCAACGATCGTCGCCTGCGCGTGGCGGCCCGCAAGGCCCTGTCGGATTGCGTCATCGGTTGCAGCGTGCCGCATCTTGGCAACGGCAACCACGGCAAGTTTCTTGTCGAGCTGCGCCATGTGATGGGCGAAGTCGCCGGCATTCGCCGTCTCGGCTCCACCGCGCTCGATCTCGCCTATGTCGCCGCCGGCCGTTTCGACGGCTTCTGGGAGCGCGATCTGGCGGAATGGGACATGGCGGCCGGCATGCTGCTGATTCGCGAAGCCGGCGGTTATGCGACCGACTTCGACGGCGGCAATGACATGTTCAATGCCGGTGAGGTGGTTGCCGGCAACGAATATATCCACAAGGCGCTGCGCGACGTGCTGCACCGTCCGGTGCCGACACGCTGAGGCGGGCTGAGGACCGCGGCGTATCAAACCGCCGCTGTTGCCGCTAAGCCCTTCAATTCCACACAATCTTCCTCTAGTCTCCGCCGCGACGAGAAAGCGGAGATGCGACTACATGGCTAAGCTGGCGCTATCGGGCTGGGGAGGGTCGTCCGAGACCGGGGACGACTACCCGCACAAACTTTCGAGCCCCATGGCGTTCTTCTGGACGATGGTGATCTTCCTCATCATCGTCGGCTTCGTGGCCGCCATCCTCTTCCGCCAGGCACAGACGGCGTTTCTCTCCAATCCCGGCCTTAACGGCTTAATCCTCGGCGTGCTCCTGATCGGCATCCTGCTGGTTTTCAATCATGTGCTGTCGATCCGGCCCGAAGTGCGCTGGTTCAATTCGTTCCGCGCGGCTGGCAGCGCGGAAAAGGTCGGGCGCGATCCCGTGTTGCTGGCGCCGATGCGCGCCTTGATCGGCCGGCGCCATTCGCTGGCGCTGTCGACCGCCACGCTGCGCTCGATCCTCGATTCCATCGCCACGCGCCTCGACGAATCGCGCGATACATCGCGCTACCTGATCGGCCTCCTCGTCTTCCTCGGCCTGCTCGGCACCTTCTGGGGTCTGCTCGGCACGATCGGCTCGATCAGCGCGGTCATCCAGTCGCTGGATGCCGGCGGCGGGACGGCGAACGACATTCTGACGGCGCTGAAGCAAGGCCTTTCCGCCCCGCTGGAAGGCATGGGCACCGCCTTCTCGACCTCGCTTTTCGGTCTTTCTTCCTCGCTCATTCTCGGCTTCCTCGACCTGCAGGCCGGACGCGCGCAGAACCGCTTCTACACGGAGCTGGAAAACTGGCTGTCATCCGTGACGGATGTCGGTTCCGAGGTTCAACCATCCGCTGAACTTGCGACGTCGTCCTCGGACGTACAGGCGCTCGCCGAGCAGATCCTGAAACTCGCGCAGCAGGAGGGCGGCGGTGGCCATCGCTCGACGGCAGCTATGGCGAGCCTTGCCGAGGGTATTCAGGGCCTCGTGAAGAACATGCGCAGCGAGCAGCAGATGCTGCGCGACTGGATCGAGGCGCAGCAGGAGGAGGCGAAGGCGTTGCGCCGCACGCTCGACCGGCTTGCCGCGCGCTCGGGTGAGCGCTCCGTCGAAAAATTGCCCGAACGCACGACCGAGAAGGCCCACAAGGCCGGGGGCGAATAGAGATGGCGCTCGCCCGCAACCGGCGCAGCCAGCGCACGGTCGATTACTGGCCGGGCTTCGTCGATGCGCTCTCGACGCTGCTGCTTGCCATCATGTTCCTGCTCACGGTCTTCGTGCTGGCGCAGTTCTTCCTGAGCCGCGAAATCTCCGGCAAGGACGACGTGCTGAACCGTTTGACCAGCCAGATCAACGAGCTGACGCAGCTTCTGGCGCTCGAAAAGAGCGGCAAGCAGGATCTGGAAGACGCGCTCGCCAACCTCCAGGCCTCGCTCGCCCAGTCCGAAAGCGACCGCACGCGCCTTCAGCAATTGCTGGACAGCGGTTCTGGCGCTTCAGACGCGGCCAATGCCCGCGTGACGACGCTGGAAGGCGAGCTGGACTCGGAAAAACAGGTGAGCGCGCGGGCCGCAAGCCAGATCGAATTGCTCAACCAGCAGATCGCCGCGCTGCGCAGCCAGATCGCTGCCGTGGAGGAAGCGCTCCAGGCTTCCGAAGCCAAGGACAAGTCCTCGCAGACGAAGATCGCCGATCTCGGCCGCCGCCTCAATGTCGCGCTGGCGCAGCGCGTGCAGGAACTGAACCGCTACCGTTCCGACTTCTTCGGCCGGCTGCGTGAAATCCTCTCCGATCGGGAAAACATCCGCATCGTCGGCGACCGCTTCGTCTTCCAGTCGGAAGTTCTCTTCCCCTCCGGCGGCAACGAGTTGAACGAGGCCGGGCAGGCCGAGATGAAGAAGCTTGCCGCAGCCTTGCTCGACCTTGCCAAGGAAATCCCCGCCGAGATCAACTGGGTGCTGCGCGTCGATGGCCATACCGACAACGTGCCGCTGTCGGGCACCGGTCGTTACCGCGACAACTGGGAGCTCTCTTCCGCCCGCGCGACATCGGTGGTGAAATTCCTCATCGCCAATGGCGTGCCGGCCAACCGCCTCGTCGCGGCGGGCTTCGGCGAGTTCCAGCCGATTGCCGAGGGCAACGACGATGCGGCAAAGGCGACCAATCGTCGAATCGAGTTGAAGCTCACCGAGAAATAGTCTTCGTGCGCTGGAGGGCACGTTCCTCGGCGACTGCCTGTTTTCCGGGCGCATCGCTGGCAGGGCGGCTGGCGCCTGAGGCCCCGGCCTGACGCTCTTCAATCCATCTGGATCTTCGCGCCTTCGACGACAGGCTTCCATTTGGCGAGTTCGGCCGTCACGTGTTTGCCGAGTTCTTCCGGGGTGGAACCGACGATGGTGGCGCTGAACTCCTTCATGCGCTCGATGACGGCAGGGTCTTTCAGGGCGGTGTTGGCGGCTTCGTTGAGCTTGGCGACGACCTCCTTCGGTGTGCCGGCCGGCGCGAAGAGCGCATTCCACGTATAGGTCTCGTAGCCGGGAATGCCGGATTCGGCGATGGTCGGAACATCCGGGAAGGAGGCGGCGCGTTCCTTCGTGGTGACGGCGAGCGCGCGCAGCGTGCCGGCCTTGATATGGCCGGAGGAGGAGGGCAGGTTGTCGAACATGATGGGGATCTGGTTGCCGATCACGTCGTTCAGCGCCGGGCCGGAGCCCTTGTAGGGCACATGCTGCATCTCGACGCCGGCCATCGACTTGAAGAGTTCGCCGGAGAGATGCAGCGGCGTGCCATTGCCGGAGGAGGCATAGCTGTAGCCCTCCGGATCGGCCTTCAGCAAAGCGAGCAGTTCCTCGACATTCTTGGCCGGCAGTTCGGGATTGACCACCAGCACGTTCGGCACGATGACGAGCAACGAAACAGGCGCGAAATCCTTTTCCGCGTCATAGGGCTTGGTCTTCAGGATCAGCGGGTTCAGCGCGTGGGTGGCGACGGTCGCCATCAGGATCGTGTAGCCGTCCGGCTCCGCCCGCGCCACGCGATCTGCCCCCAGGCTGCCACCGGCGCCGCCAACATTCTCGACGATGATCTGCTGGCCGATGTTTTCCGACATCTTCTGCGCGATGATGCGGGCCACCACATCCGTCGAGCCGCCGGCTGCGAAGGGCACGACGAGCGTGATGGTGCGGTCCGGAAACTGCTGGGCGGCGGCGGGTGTGCCCAGCGTCAGCGCGGCGAGTGCGGTGGCGCCGAGCGCCATCAGGGTCCGGCGGGTGATCGTCGAAAATGCCACGGTGGTCTCCTCCCAGGGTGACGTTGTGTCCGACACCTCAGGATAGGGCGCTTGATCTCCGTGACAAGGGCAGGCCGGATCAGCCTGCCGCGCGATCCTCGCCGAGGAAAGCCTGGCCGCCATGATCGAACTGCAACCGGGCGAGGCGGGCATAGAGGCCGCCCTCCCGGATCAGCGACTGATGCGTGCCCTCTTCGACGATCCGGCCCGCCTCCATGACGAGGATGCGGTCGGCTTTCAGCACGGTCGCGAGGCGGTGGGCGATGACGATCGTCGTGCGCTTGCCCATCTGGCCATCCAGTGCCGTCTGCACCAGCGTTTCGCTCTCGGCATCAAGCGCCGAGGTCGCTTCGTCGAGCAGCAGCAGCGGCGCGTCCTTGAGGATGGCGCGGGCAATGGCGATGCGCTGGCGCTGGCCGCCCGACAGCGTCACGCCGCGCTCGCCGACCATGGTGTCGTAACCCTTATCGAGGCGGGTGATGAACTCTTCCGCCTGCGCGGCGCGGGCGGCGGCGCGGATCGCCTCGTCGCTCACGTTTTGCATGCCGAAGGCGATGTTGTCGCGGATGGTCGCGGCGAAGATGGTGACATCCTGCGGCACCAGCGCGATGCGGCGGCGCAGTTCCTCCGGGTCGGTGGTGCGCAGGTCCACGCCGTCGAGCCGCACGGTGCCGGAATCGGGATCGTAGAACCGCTCCACCAGCGACAGGATCGTGCTCTTGCCGGCGCCCGACGGGCCGACGACGGCGACGGTCTCGCCCTGCTTCACGGCAAAGGACAGGCCGTTGATGCTGCGGTAGCCCGGACGCGCTGGATAGGAGAAGTGTACATCCTCGAAGGCGAGTTCGCCGCGCGACGGTACGGGCAGGGCGACCGGATTGGCGGGGGCTGCGATGCCGGGCTTTTCGGCGAGCAGCTCGGTGAGGCGCTCGGCGGCACCGGCGGCCTGCGAAAGTTCGCCCCAGACTTCGGAGAGTGCGCCCAGGCTGCCGGCGGCGAAGACGGCGTAGAGCAGGAACTGGCCGAGCGTGCCGGCCGAGATCGTGCCCGACAGCACGTCCTGTGCGCCGAACCAGAGTACGGCGACGACCGAGCCGAAGATCATGGCGATGGCAAAACCGGTCAGCAGCGAACGGGCGCGGATGGCGGAGCGGGCGGCCTCATAGGCGCTTTCGACGGCACCGAAGAAGCGGGCGCGTGCGGCTTCTTCCGCGTTGAAGGCTTGTAGCGTGCGCGTCGCGCCGATCGCTTCGCCGGCATAGGCGGAGGCGGCTGCCAGCGTGTCCTGCGCCTCGCGCGAGCGGCGGCGCACGGAGCGGCCGAAGGCGACGAGCGGGAAGACGATGACCGGGATGGCGCCGATGACGAGGCTGGACAGCTTGGGGCTGGTATAGACCATCATGGCGATGGCGCCGAGACACAGGATGAGATTGCGCAGGGCGACGGAGGCGGTTGCGCCGACGGCGGACTTGATCTGCGTCGTATCGGCCGTCAGCCGCGAGACGATCTCGCCGGATTGGTTGACGTCGAAGAAGGCGGGCGACAGCCGCGTCACATGGGCGAAGACCTCGCGCCGGAGATCGGCGACGATGCGCTCACCGAGCGTGATGACGAAGTAGTAGCGCATGGCGCTTGCCAGCGCGAGCAGGCCTGCCAGTACGAAGAGCATCGTGAAATAGGTGTTGATGAAGCCGGCATCCGCACCCGAAAAACCGTGGTCGATCATGCGGCGCACGGCGACCGGCAGGACCAGTGTCGTGACGGCGGCCATGACAAGCGCCACAAGCGCGCCGCAGACGAGGCCTCGATAGCGGCTGATATAGGGAGTGAGCCTTCCGAGCGGACGAATGTTCCTGCGTGCGGGCTTTTCCTGCGCAGCGTGCTCTGTCTCTGTGGACACCATACCCCCGTTTCCAGCGCCTTGCGGCACGAATTGTCTTTCGGCTCTTGTTATCCAGACGGCCTTCATGTATAGGCTCGCCATCGAATTGGGAAGCCGCAGGTCCGACCGGCCGCGG
>NZ_JBLZPK010000006.1:0-479 GCF_049199905.1 Shinella sp. M27 | reverse complement strand
AATAATAGCAGTCAGCATTCACGGGCTCTCGTGCATTTGGAATGTTTGACGATGATTTCTCGCACCCTCAGGGGCGGGCATCCTTCGGACCATGACAAGTAGGCACAGCAGGTAGTCGCACCCCAAAAAACTGTCAACAGCCACGCGCGGATTTATGGCAGAACTCGGTTGGCTTTTGGGGTGGGCGCTTGGACGGACTGTTAGAGTTGCAAATAGTCTTAAATCAGGCGTCTTCTTTTAAGGCTTGAATTGCTCGCAAGGCTCCTCGCGATCTTAGCGATGGTGCTTTGGCCTGGTGCGAGAGTTCATCCGCTGCCCCGTGCCGCCTGCAAAGACCAATGCTGTATTCATTTCTGCACCTCTTTCATGCTTTGAGTGCTTGAACTCCTGATAGCAGACCGTTTAACACGCTGGAACTCCAGCATGTCGTCATAGATACGTTTGCAACTGTTCAGGTCATTGAACGCAAAAAAATCGTT
>NZ_JBLZPK010000059.1:184938-220735 GCF_049199905.1 Shinella sp. M27 | reverse complement strand
CCACCGCACGCGCCCTTCGTCTATCGGTTAGGACGCCAGGTTTTCATCCTGGAAAGAGGGGTTCGACTCCCCTAGGGCGTGCCACGGTTTTCTCTCAAACCAGTCAGTTTCCATCTTTTCGCTGCCAGCGACACCGCTTGGTTTTTCGCACGAAAAAACTGAAAAATCCTGCATTTAGGGCTTGCGCGAATCCATCGGCCCGACTAGATAACGCCCACCGCACGCGCCCTTCGTCTATCGGTTAGGACGCCAGGTTTTCATCCTGGAAAGAGGGGTTCGACTCCCCTAGGGCGTGCCACGGTTCTCTCCCGTTCATCGCTGAAATCAGCCCGCTCAAAACGCTTTTGCCGCGTCCAGCATGCGGAACTGTATGCGTCGGCTGCCCTGCCAGCTGTCGGCAGAAAGCGTGCCGGCGATGTGCACGGCCTGACCGCGCTCCTTCATCAGGAACATGCCGAGATCCGCATCGGCGGCCCGGAAAGCCATCGCGTCGATCCGGCCGCCATCGGGACCTTCCAGGCTGACGCGCAGGTGATTGACGCCGACGGGGCGCACGTCGCGGATACGGTGCGCCGGCAGCGCGAAGATCGGCTGCGGATGGCCTGAACCATACGGGCCGGCCTGTTCGAGCTGGTCGGCGAGCGCCAACGTCGCACCGGTGGCGCTCAGCGCACCGTCGATCTTCAGCGTTTCCACCGCCACGAGATCACGTACCGTGCGCTCGGCCTTCTCCTCAAAGAACGCGCGCAGGCGCCCGAGCTTTTCGCGCTCCACCGTCAGGCCCGCCGCCATGGCATGGCCGCCACCCTTGACCAGAATGCCCTCATCCACCGCGGCGCGCACCATGCGGCCCATGTCGAAACCACTGATCGAGCGGCCCGAGCCGGTGCCCTTGCCCGAGGGATCGAAGGCGATGGCGAAGGCCGGTCGGCGGAAGCGATCCTTGAGACGCGAGGCGAGCAGGCCGACCACGCCGGGATGCCAGCCCTCGCGGGCCGTCAGGATCACTGAAGCGCCTTCGCCCGTGCCATATTCCGCCTGCGCCTCGGCTTCCGCCGCCGCCAGCATGGCGGCCTCCATGACCTGGCGCTCCCGGTTGAGATCGTCGAGCTGCTTGGCGATGCGCTCGGCCTCGCCGGGTTCGTCGATGGTGAGCAACCGGCTGCCGAGCGCGGCATCGCCGATGCGCCCGCCGGCATTGATGCGCGGGCCGACGAGAAAGCCGAGATGATAGGGCGTGACCGGCCCGCCGATGCCCGCCTGCTTCAAGAGCGCGGTAAGCCCGGCATTGCCGAGATGGCGCGCCGCGACAAGGCCCTTCACCACATAGGCGCGATTGAGCCCCTTCAGCGGAACAACGTCGCAGACCGTGGACAGCGCCACGAGATCGAGCATGGAGAGCAGGTCGAGGGTTTTCGCCCTGACATCACCGCGCTCGCGCAGCAGCCGCTGCAACGCCACCAGCACGAGGAAGACGACGCCGGCGGCCGAAAGATGTCCCTGCCCCGACAGATCATCCTCACGGTTGGGATTGACCAGCGCAAGCGCCGGCGGCAAGTTCTCGCCGACCTGGTGGTGGTCGATGACGACGACATCGATGCCGCGCTCGCGGGCGACGGCAAGCGATTCGTGGCTCGTCGAGCCGCAATCCACCGTGACGATCAGCTGCGCGCCGCGCTCGATCAGCTGCCCGATGGCATTCGGGTTCGGCCCATAGCCTTCGAAAATGCGGTCGGGAATGTAGATTTCCGCTTCGACACCGAAATGTGTCAGGAAGCGGTAGAGAAGCGCCGAGGACGACGCGCCGTCCACGTCGTAATCGCCAAAAATCGCCACGCGTTCGCGCCGCTCGATGGCGCGCGCCAGCCGCTCCGCCGCGGCTTGGCAGTCCATTAGGCTATAGGGTTCCGGCATCAGCCGGCGCAGCGTCGGGTCGAGAAATTCCAGCGCGTTGTCGAACGGCACGCCCCGGCCGGCCAGCACGCGGGAAATCAGATCCGGCAGGCCATGGTTCTGGCTCATCGCCAGCGCCCGGTTTTCCCCCGCCTGATCGAGCCGCGCCACCCAGCGCTGCCCGGTCGCCGAGCGCTCGACGCCGAGAAACGGCCTGATGACGGGATCTGCGTTTTCCAACATGCTCATGGCCGCTCCTGCTGGGCCCTAAAAGACCAGTGCCCGCACTCCGGCGCAAGACCGGAGGCGGGCACAGGATTTTTCGACAGAATGAGACCGATCAAGCCGTCTTCGGACGCTCGATGCGGATCACCTGCGGTTCGCCGACGAGATAGCCCTCGCCCTTGACGGACGCGACGGCCTTGCGGACGGAATCCTCCATCGTCGCGTGGGTGACGAGGATGATGGTCTTGGGATCGGTGGATTCGGTGGTCGACTGCGCACGCTGCACGATCGATTCGAGCGAGATGCCGTTTTCCGCCATGTGCCTGGCGATGCTGGCGAAGACGCCCGTGCGGTCTTCCACGGAGAGGCGGATGAAGTAGCCGCCGTGATGCTTGCGGATCTGCGCGCGCTTGTAGGGCTGAAGTGCCGCCGCCGGGCGGCCGAGCACCGGCACGGTCTGCGCACCCGGTCGGCTCTTGGCGATATCGGCGATATCGCCGAGCACGGCGGACGCCGTCGCATTGCCGCCCGCACCGGGGCCGACCATCAGCAGCTCGCCGAGAATGTCCGATTCGATCGCCACCGCATTCGTCACGCCATCGACCTGCGCGATCACGCTGTCGAGCGGCACCATGGTCGGGTGAACGCGCTGTTCAACGCCGGTATCGGTCTTCTGCGCCACGCCGAGCAGCTTGATGCGGTAGCCGAGATCGGCCGCCGCACGGATGTCGTCGATCGAGATATTGGTGATCCCTTCGAGATAGATGTCATCGGCCGAAATCTTCGTGCCGAAGGCCAGCGTCGTCAGGATCGACAGCTTGTGCGCGGTATCGTTGCCCTCGATGTCGAAAGCCGGATCCGCTTCGGCATAGCCGAGCCGCTGGGCTTCCTTCAGGCAGGCCTCGAAGGACAGGCCCTCCTTCTCCATCTTGGTCAGGATGTAGTTGCAGGTGCCGTTCATGATGCCGTAGACGCGCGAAATCGTGTTGCCCGTCAGCGATTCCCTGAGCGCCTTGATGACCGGAATGCCGCCGGCAACCGCCGCCTCGTAGTTGAGGATGCAGCCGTTCTGTTCGGCAATGACGGCGAGCTCGACGCCGTGGGCAGCCAGCAGCGCCTTGTTGGCGGTCACGACATGCACGCCGCGCGACAGCGCCGCCTTGACGGCCGAATAGGCCGGATCGCCGGCGCCGCCCATCAGCTCAACGAAGACATCGATCTTGGCATCGCGGGCGAGCGCCACGGAATCATCGAACCACTCAGCGGTGGACAGGTCGACGCCGCGGTCGCGCCCCTTGGAGCGCGCGGTTATCGCGACGATCTCGATCGGCCGGCCGCAGGTCGTCGTGAGCATGTCCCTGCGTTCGACGAGAATCTTCGCGAGCGAGGCACCAACGGTCCCCAAGCCCGCAATGCCGATCTTCAGGGCATCAGCCATGGTCATGTCCTATGTTTGGATAAAAGCCCTCCGCTGGAAACGCGGAGGGCGGATTGTTTTTAGCGATGGGCGTTCAGCGAGATGACGTTGTGCATCGTCTCGTCGGCCGTGGAAAGGAACTTCTTGATATTGCGTGCCGCCTGACGGATGCGGTGCTCGTTCTCGACGAGCGCGAGGCGGACGTAATCGTCGCCCATTTCGCCGAAGCCGATGCCGGGCGCAACCGCCACATCCGCCTTCTCGACGAGCAGCTTGGAAAACTCCAGCGAGCCGAGGTGACGGAACTTTTCCGGGATCTTTGCCCAGGCGAACATGGTCGCGGCCGGCGGCGGAACCTCGAAGCCGGCCTTGCCGAAGGTGTCGACCATCACGTCGCGGCGGCGCTTGTAGACATTGCGCACTTCCGCGATGTCGGAGCCGTCGCCGTTCAGCGCATGGGTCGCCGCCACCTGGATCGGCGTGAAGGCGCCGTAGTCGAGGTAGGACTTCACGCGCGTCAGCGCGGCGATCAGGCGCTCGTTGCCGACGGCAAAGCCCATGCGCCAGCCGGGCATGGAGAAGGTTTTCGACATGGAGGTGAATTCCACCGCCACGTCTATGGCGCCGGGAACTTCCAGAACGGACGGCGGCGGAGCACTTTCGTCGAAGTAGATTTCCGAATAGGCAAGGTCGGAGAGCACGATGATGTCGTGCTTCTTCGCAAACGCGATGACGTCCTTGTAGAAATCGAGCGAGGCGACATGCGCCGTCGGGTTCGACGGATAGTTGATGATCAGTGCGAGCGGCTTCGGGATCGAGTGGCGAACGGCGCGCTCGAGCGGCGGGAAGAAGCTCTCGTCCGGCTCGACGGACATGGAGCGGATCACGCCGCCCGCCATCAGGAAGCCGAAGGCGTGGATCGGATAGGTCGGGTTCGGGCAGAGGATGACGTCACCGGGCGCGGTGATCGCCTGCGCCATATTGGCAAAGCCTTCCTTGGAGCCCAGCGTCGCGACGACCTGCGTCTCCGGGTTCAGCTTCACGCCGAAACGGCGGGCATAATAGGCGGCCTGGGCGCGGCGCAGACCCGGAATGCCCTTGGAGGAGGAATAACGGTGCGTGCGCGGGTCCTGCACCACTTCGCACAGCTTGTCGACGATCGCCTTGGGCGTCGGCAGATCGGGGTTGCCCATGCCAAGGTCGATGATATCGGCACCACCCGCTCGCGCGCTTGCTTTCAAACGGTTGACCTGTTCGAAAACATACGGCGGCAGACGCCGGACCTTGTGAAACTCTTCCATCTTTAACCCCGTTAGGCGCGAAGCCCCTCCGGCGGCCCTGCCGGACGGCGCAAAACTCCGCGCGAATCAAGTCCTCGATTAAGGGCGAAAGCGTTCAAAATGAAGGCACTCCGCCCTAGACCGGCGGCCATTGGCCGCCTTCCGCTTTGCTGCCAAACGGCAAGAAAGGCAAGCGCTAATTCGTCTTCTGGATTTCCGAAAGCGTCTCTCGGCCATGACCATCGCGCAGGGCCTGCAGTTCGGCAAGCTGGCGACGGTATTCGGCCTCGGAAATCGCGCCGGAACGGCGGCGGCTGGTCAGCGATGTCAGGCGCGCACTAATGGCGGAGGCCTCCTCGTCGCCCATCTGCTGCGTCTCGGCGCTGACGATGGCGGTGATGTCAGGATAGGCTTCGGAGCGGTTGGCACCGGCATTGACCGTCGCGGCCGACTGCGTCGAGGTCGAAGAGGCGCAGGCCGCGAGAACGACCGGCACGGCGGCCATGAGAAAGACGGCGCTCAAGCGCCTGATTTCGAACGCCATGTGGCTGTATGCTCCTGTCGAAACGACCGGTTCCGGATATTGCCTGGAAAGGCTGTCAGGCCCTTGTAATCTGTTTCGTAGAGAATGTAAAAATACAAAAGAGACAATAAAATCGGGAGGGAAAGATGGCCGAGGACAGCAAAGCGGGCGAACGCGATGCGACAGCGGACAAGCCCGGTTTTCAGGCTTTCGATCCCGCAGTGATCGAACCCTATATCGTCAAGGATCCCGAAGCGCTGACGGTCAACATGGCGCGCACGGTCGAACAGCTCGGCAAGGCCGCCTCCGCCTGGCTCGCCCCGCGCGAGAGCGGCGAGAAGGTCGATACGGTCTCGGAGCCGATGGTCGACATGGTCAAGACGCTCTCCAAGGTCTCCGAATACTGGCTGGCCGATCCGCGCCGCACGCTAGAAGCCCAGACCATGCTGCTCGGCAGCTATTTCAACATCTGGTCGCGCACCTTGAACAAGCTCGGCGGCCAGGAGGCCGAGGCCGCGCCCGATCCGCACGCCAAGGATAAGCGCTTCGCCGACGAGGACTGGGTGAAGAACCCCTTCTTCGATTTCCTGCGCCAGGCCTATTTCGTGACGTCGGACTGGGCCGAAAAGCTCGTTGCCGACGCCGATGGGCTCGACGAGCACACCCGCCACAAGGCCGGCTTCTATGTGAAGCAAATCGCCAGCGCGATCTCGCCGACCAATTTCGTCACGACGAACCCGCAGCTCTACCGCGAAACGGTCGCCTCCAACGGTGCCAATCTCGTGCGCGGCATGAAGATGCTGGCGGAGGACATCGCCGCCGGCAAGGGCGACCTGAAGCTGCGCCAGACGGACACCAGCAAGTTCGCCATCGGCGAGAACATGGCCCTGACGCCCGGCAAGGTGCTCGCCCAGAGCGATGTCTGCCAGGTCCTCCAGTATGACGCGACGACGGAAAAGGTGTTGAAGCGCCCGCTCCTCATCTGCCCGCCCTGGATCAACAAGTTCTACATCCTCGATCTCAACCCAGCAAAATCCTTCATCAAATGGGCAGTCGATCAGGGTCACACCGTCTTTGTCATCTCCTGGGTCAACCCGGACGAGCGCCACGCCGACAAGGACTGGGAATCCTACGCCCGAGAAGGCATCGGTTTCGCGCTCGACACGATCAAGCAGGCGACGGGCGAGGAAGAGGTCAACGCCATCGGCTATTGCGTCGGGGGCACGCTGCTGGCCGCCACGCTCGCTTTGCATGGCCAGGAAGGCGACACGCGAATCCGCACCGCGACGCTCTTCACCACGCAGGTCGATTTCACCTATGCCGGCGATCTCAAGGTCTTCGCCGACGAGGACCAGATCGACGTCATCGAGCGCGGCATGAAGGCCACCGGCTATCTCGACGGCTCGAAGATGGCGACCGCCTTCAACATGCTGCGCGCCTCCGAGCTGATCTGGCCCTATTTCGTCAACAACTACCTGAAGGGCCAGGATCCGATGCCCTTCGACCTGCTCTACTGGAATTCGGATTCCACACGAATGCCCGCCGCCAACCATTCGTTTTATTTGAGAAATTGTTATCTCAAGAATACGCTCACAAAGGGTGAGATGAAGCTTGCCGGCAAGACGCTGTCGCTGAAGGACGTGAAAATCCCGATCTACAATCTCGCCACCAAGGAGGACCATATCGCGCCGGCGAAATCGGTCTTCGTCGGCAGCAAGTTCTTCGGCGGCAAGGTCACCTATGTCATGGCGGGCTCCGGTCATATCGCGGGCGTCGTTAACCCGCCGGACAAGAAGAAGTACCAGTACTGGACCGGCGGCCCAGTGACGGGCGAGTTCGAGGACTGGGCGGCGAAGGCGACGGAAACCGCCGGCTCCTGGTGGCCGAACTGGCATGAATGGATCAAGGCCGAGGACGACCGCATGGTGCCCGCCCGCAAGACCGGCGGCACGATGAACTCCATCGAGGAGGCGCCCGGCTCCTACGTGCGTGTGCGTGCCTGAGCAGACATGACATTCGATCCGCCGCTCGTCTCCGGCACCCTCGTGCAGCGCTACAAGCGCTTCCTGTTCGACGCCATCCTCGACGACGGCTCGGCGATCACCGGTTCTTGCCCCAATACCGGCTCGATGCGCGGCCTGACCGCGCCGGGCTCGCGTATCTGGATGTCGACAAGCGACAGCCCGACGCGAAAGCACCGCCACCGCCTGGAACTGGTCGAGGCCGACGACACGGTGGTCGGCATCAATACCGGCCTGCCGAACCGGCTTGCGGAGGAAGCCATCCTTGCCGGCCTCGTTGCCGATCTCGGAACCTACCCGGTGCTGGAGCGCGAGAAGAAATACGGCCGCAATTCCCGCATCGACATCCTCCTGTCAGGCGATGCCAGGCCGCCGGCCTATGTCGAGGTTAAGAACGTGCATTTCCGTCGCACGCCCAACCTCGCCGAGTTCCCGGATACGGTGACGGAGCGCGGCGCAAAACATCTGGAAGAGCTGGGCGACATGGCCGAGGCCGGGTTTCGCGCCGTCATGCTCTACCTGATCCAGCGCGAGGATTGCGAGCGATTCCGCATCTGCGCCGATCTCGACCCGACCTATGCAAAGGGTTTTCAGCGCGCCATGGCACGCGGCGTCGAGGCCTATGCGGTGAAATGTGCCGTTACATCCAAGCAAATCCGCCCCGTGGCCGCGATCGCCATGGACGAACCCGGTGCCGCTGTTTTATGACGGTCGGGAAAGACGAGCGAAAGTTGGACCATGGTGACCTATATCGACGCGACCTCCGCGCCGCTGAAGAACACGGGCGTGATTCGCCTCTACGACGCGGAGGCCTTCGAGGGCATGCGCAAGGCCTGCCAGCTGACGGCGCGCTGCCTCGATGAACTCTATCCGCTGGTGAAGCCCGGCGTTGCGACCGATGTCATCGACCGCTTCGTCTTCGAATTCGGCATGGACAACGGCGCCCTGCCCGCCACGCTGAACTATCGCGGCTACACCAAGTCGAGCTGCACTTCGATCAACCACGTCGTCTGCCACGGCATCCCCAACGACAAGCCGCTGCGCGAGGGTGATGTCGTCAATATCGACGTCACCTTCATCCTCGACGGCTGGCATGGCGATTCGAGCCGCATGTATCCCGTGGGCGAAGTGAAGCGCGCCGCCGAGCGCCTGCTGGAAGTCACCCATGAATGCCTGATGCGCGGCATCGCCGCCGTCAGGCCCGGTGCGCGCACCGGCGCCATCGGTGAAGCCATCCAGACCTATGCGGAAGCCGAGCGCTGCTCGGTCGTGCGCGATTTCTGCGGCCACGGCGTCGGGCGGCTGTTCCACGACGCGCCGAACATTTTGCATTACGGCCGGGCCAACGAAGGCCCGGAAATGAAGGAGGGCATGATCTTCACCATCGAGCCGATGATCAATCTCGGCCGCCCGCATGTGAAGGTGCTGTCCGACGGCTGGACCGCCGTCACCCGCGACCGATCGCTCTCCGCACAATACGAGCACACCGTCGGCGTCACCGCCGATGGCTGCGAAATCTTCACCCTGTCGCCCGGCGGTCTCGACCGTCCCGGCCTGTCTTCATAGGCCGCCCATGACGGGATCGCACGGACGCTCGGGCAAATCCTCCTCCTCCACGCTGGAGGACGCCGCCTCGCCCGCCGACGATCTCTTCGACGAAGGCGACGAGCGCGGCCATTTCTTCGAGCGCCCGGCCCGTACGTCTTCCGCAAAGGCGGTTCCGCCTCCGGAAGACAAACACTACCACGGCCACCGCGACCGTCTGCGCACCCGCTTCCGCGATGCCGGCGACACCGCGCTTGCCGACTACGAAATCCTCGAACTCCTGCTCTTCCGCCTCATTCCCCGCCGCGACACCAAGCCGGTGGCGAAGGCCCTGCTCGACCGTTTCGGCACGCTGTCAGGCGTCTTCGGCGCCACGCCGGCGCTCCTGCAGGAGGTGAAAGGCATCGGCGAGGCCGTCGCACTCGACCTGAAGCTCATCTCCGCCGTCGCGCAACGCACGCTGAAAAGCGAGATCCGCAACAAGACGGTGCTCGCCTCCTGGTCGTCGGTCATCCAGTATTGCCATGCCGCGATGGCGCATGAACCGCGCGAACAGTTCCGCATTCTCTTCCTCGACAAGCGCAACGCCCTGATCGCCGACGAGGTGCAGGGGCGCGGCACGGTGGATCACACGCCGGTCTATCCGCGCGAGGTTGTGCGCCGCGCACTCGAACTCTCCTCCACCGCCATCATCCTCGTCCACAATCACCCCTCTGGTGACCCCACCCCGTCGCGGGCGGACATAGACATGACGAAGACGATCGTGGAAACCGCCCGTCCGCTTGGTATTACGGTGCATGATCACATCATCATCGGCAAGGACGGACATGCGAGCCTCAAAGGCTTGAGACTTATGTGAATTCCAAGCAATTCCAGCAAAAAGTGTCATACGATTTTGCGTGCGGAATTGCGTGAAGAAACAATGGAATCGGATGACCGATCCTTCATCCGATTGAAACGGTTTTCTGCCACATCAGGTTGACGAAATTTGCCCGGCGAAGACAATTGCTGCAACGCAATACGATTCTTCCCGCACAGGACTTGGGGCCATCTCACATGCAGGAATATGATCTCGTCGTCGTGGGCAGCGGCCCCGCAGGCCGCCGCGGCGCCATCCAGGCGGCAAAGCTCGGCCGCAAGGTTCTGGTCATCGAACAGGGCAAGCGCGTCGGCGGCGTTTCGGTGCACACCGGCACCATCCCGTCGAAGACGCTGCGCGAGACCGCGCTGAACCTTTCCGGCTGGCGCGAGCGCGGTTTCTACGGCCGCGCCTACCGCGTCAAGCAGGAGATCAGCGCCGACGACCTGCGCCGCCGCCTGCTCATCACGCTCGATCACGAGGTGGAGGTGCTGGAGCACCAGTTCGCCCGCAACCGCGTGCAGCACATCCGCGGCAAGGCGAAATTCGTGACGGCGGATACGATGGAGATCGCCAAGGACGACGGCGAGACCATCCATGTCCAGGCGAAAAGCATCATGCTCGCCGTCGGCACAAAACCCTATCGCCCCGACAGCATCCCCTTCGATGGCATCAGCATTCTTGACAGCGATGAGCTGCTCGACATCAAGGAACTGCCGCGCTCGATGGCCGTCATCGGCGCCGGCGTCATCGGCATCGAATATGCCACGATCTTCTCGGCGCTCGACACGCAGGTCACGGTCATCGATCCCAAGGCGACCATCCTCGATTTCATCGACAAGGAGATCATCGAGGAATTCATCCACGATCTGCGTGACCGCAACATGAAGCTGATCCTCGGCCAGAAGGCCGACAAGGTGGAGAAGCTCGAAAACGGCAAATGCGAGATCACACTGGACAACGGCCGCCATGTCACCTGCGACATGGTGCTCTATGCCGCCGGCCGCGTCGGCGCGACGGATAGCCTCAACCTCGCCGCCGCCGGCCTCACCGCCGACCCGCGCGGCCGCCTCAGCGTCAACCCGGAAACCTTCCAGACCGAGGTGCCGCATATCTACGCCGCCGGCGACGTCGTCGGCTTCCCCGCACTTGCCTCCACCTCGATGGAACAGGGCCGCATCGCCGCGCGCGTCGCCGTCGGCGCCATCGCCAAGGAGCCGCCGAAATATTTCCCCTACGGCATTTATGCCGTGCCGGAAATTTCGACCTGCGGCCTCACCGAGGAAGAGGTCAAGGAGCGCGGCATTCCCTATGAATGCGGCATGGCGCGTTTCCGCGAAACCTCGCGCGGCCACATCATGGGCCTCAATTCCGGCCTCCTGAAAATGATCTTCTCGCTGAAGACCCGTCGCCTGCTCGGCGTGCACATCGTCGGCGAAGGCGCGACCGAACTCGTCCATATCGGCCAGGCCGTGCTGAACCTGAAGGGCACCGTCGAATATTTCGTCGAAAACACCTTCAACTATCCGACGCTTGCCGAAGCCTACAAGATCGCCGGCCTCGATGCCTGGAACCGCATGGGCGACCTCTCGCAGGCGGGCTGAGGCACCTGTTGAAGGAGCAGCGCGCATGAAAATCCTGTCGCTGAATGTGTGGGGCGGCATGTTGCATGCGCCGCTTCTCGACTACCTCGCCGCCGTTGATGCCGACATCTACTGCCTGCAGGAGGTACCGCGTGCTGTTGGCACGCACTCGGACTGGCTGACCTACCGCGACGGTGCTGTCGAGCTTCAGCAACGTGCCAATCTCTATCGTGAGATCGCCGAGGGTCTGCCCGATCACGATGGCTTCTTCGCCCCAACCGCGCGTGGCGAACTGATGGATGGCGACCGCCCCTGCCATCAGGAATTCGGCCTCGCCACATTCATTCGGCAGGATATCGCCATCATCGGCCATGCGCTGGATTTCGTGCATGGCACGTTCTCCCCACACGGTTTCGGCCCCCATCCGCGCGCCCGAAACGCCCATGTCGTCCGCCTCTACGACTACAAGACAGACCGCGCCCTCACCGTCGCGCAGTTCCACGGCCTGCGCGAACTCTATGGCAAGGACGATACGCCGGCGCGGGACAAACAAGCAGCAGCCCTCGTCTCGCTCATCGGTCGCGTACATCGCTACGGTGAAGGCCTCCTGCTGTGTGGCGATTTCAACGTGCTGCCCGACAGCAACACCTTCACGACGCTCGGTCGTCTTGGGCTAACCGACCTCGTCACCACACGCGGCTTCACCGACACGCGGACCTCGCTCTACACGAAGCAGGGGCGTTATGCCGATTACATGCTGGTAAACGAGGCGGTAGGCGTCGAAACGTTCACCGTCATCGAGACGCCGGAGGTTTCCGACCATCGGCCGCTGCTTCTGACCATCGGATAAACAACGTTCAACCAGCCTTCGGCCGCGTCATGGCAAAGACCTCCGCCCCGCCATCGGCATAGTCCATATAGCCCATGCGCCCGAGCGGCCGTGCAACGGCCATGTCGATGCGGCCATCCCGAAGAATTTCCGGGCTGATATGAATTCCGAGCACCTGGCCCAACACGATCCAGTTGTCGGATTCCCGTCCCTCGATATCCACCGGCCGCAGAATCTGCGTCATCCGGCATTCCAGCACCGCATAGGCCTCGCCGACATAGGGCGCATCGACAAGCCGCCCCGTCACCGGCGTCAGCCCGGCGAGCTCGAACTCATCGATGCCGCGCGGCACGACGATCGAACTCGCATTCATCTGCTCCGCGAGATGCCGGCTTGCCAGCGAGCAGGTGAAAACACTCGTCTCCTCGATATTCGTCACGCTATCCTTGTGCCCACTGGAGGAAAACATCACCAGCTTGGGCGTATCGCTCACCGCGTTGAAAAACGAGTAAGGCGACAGGTTGCGCCGGCCGTCCGCCGCCTTCGTTCCGATCCAACCGATCGGGCGTGGAGCGACGATGGCCTTGAAGGGATCGTGCTTCAGGCCATGCGCATTTTCCGCCGTTTCGTAGAACAGCGCGTCAGGCGTCATCGCCGACCCATGTGACGATATCGGCCAGTTCCGGGCGCGGGCGCTCGGTCGGCGGCACGGCCGGCGTGCCGATATGGATGAAGCCGGCGACCTTCTCGCCCTCGTTGATGCCGAGGATTGCATAGGCGCGGCTGTCGAAGGCGTACCATTCCGTCAGCCAGTTCGAGGCAAAGCCATGCGCATTGGCGGCGATGACCAGGTTGAGGCAGACGGCGCCAGCCGACATGACCTGCTCCCATTCCGGGATCTTGAAATGCGGGGCGGCACAGCTGACAACGGCGACGACGACGGGCGCGCGCGTCAGCCGCGTGTTCTCCACCTTCACCATTTCCTCCGAAAGATCAGGCTTGTCGCCCATCGCGATCTTGGCCAGTTCCTCGCTGATGCGGCGGCGTTCTTCGCCGCGATAGACGATGAAGCGCCAGGGCGCGAGCTTGCCATGGTCGGGCACGCGCGAGGCGAGCGTCAGCAT
This sequence comes from Shinella sp. M27, assembly GCF_049199905.1. Lineage (NCBI taxonomy): Bacteria > Pseudomonadati > Pseudomonadota > Alphaproteobacteria > Hyphomicrobiales > Rhizobiaceae > Shinella > Shinella sp. M27. Next base: position 207,436 of record NZ_JBLZPK010000059.1, on the reverse strand, counting down.
CTCCTCCACCTCGCCCTTCGAGGGGCCGGGTTCGCTCATCTGGAAGGCAGGGATAGACCGGCGGGTCGAAAGATAATCGATCAGCTTGATTTCGGTTTTCATCGGGCGGGAGTTCCAATATCGTGGCGCGCGCGGGCGGCCTTGAAAATGCCATTAGACGCGTCTTCAAGTGGAGCCTTACAGTCAGGAAGTCAACCACATCCATGCGCATGCCTCTCCATCCCGTCGTCGCCGTGGGCCTTACCGTCGCGAGCATTGTCGCGTCGTTCGTACCCGTGCTTGCGCAGGATTCGGTCGAGAGCTTTTCGCAGATCACCACGCCGCCGGTGAAGGGCGGCAAACTCACTTCGTTCAACCCGATCGTCACGGGTGAAGCCACCCCGAAGAACCTGCGCGACATCACCTGCGAGGCGCTGCTGACCAAGGATGGCAGCCCCATGCAGCATGGCCTGACCTGGCGCGTGTTCTCGCCCATCCCCGGCGCCGACGGCAAGCTGCCGTTGCTCGCCACCTCCGAGGGCGGCACGGCGGCCTTCCAGCTGGTGCCCGGCGAATATTTCGTCAATGTCGCCTTCGGCCGCGCCGGTGCGACGAAGAAGCTCGTCGTGCCCGACAGCGGCGATGTCGACAAGCAGGTCATGGTGCTCGATGCCGGCGGCATCATGCTGAACGCCGTTTCCGGCTCGGACGTCCGCATTCCGCCGAAAGAATTGAGCTTTGCCATCTACGCCGCCGAAATACGCGAGGACGGCGAGCGCAACCTCGTCGTCGACGACGTGAAGCCGAACTCCGTGGTCCGCCTCAACGCCGGCACCTACCATGTCGTTTCAGACTACGGCACGGTCAATGCCGTCATCCGCGCGGATATCCAGGTGGAAGCCGGCAAGCTTACACGTGCCACCATCCAGCACCGCGCCGCCAAACTCACGCTGAAACTCGTCTCCGAAGCCGGCGGCGAGGCGATCGCCGATACCGCCTGGTCGATCCTGACGTCCTCGGGCGACACCGTCTCCGAAAGCGTCGGCGCCTTCCCGACCGTCGTGCTCGCCGAAGGCAGCTACATCGCGGTCGCGCGGAACAAGAACAAGATCTACCAGCGTGATTTCACCGTGCAGGCCGGCGTGAACACGGATGTCGAGGTACTGCTCGACGAAAAGGCGAACGACCAGAAGGCCGCCGCCGAGGATGTGGTGGACTAACTGGCGCGTCGCAGAAACGGCTTCGGCCGAGGTGCCATCGCGAATACGGCCTCATAGAGCCGCGCCGTCAGCGTCTTCCGGTCCCCCGAATCAAGCTCCGCCCAGGACAAGACGCCGCCGATTCGTGCGGCAATCGTCGAGCCCGAGAGCCGGCGGAACTCGCGGATAAGCAGCGACAGCCGCAGCGTCAGCGAAACCTTGCTGGCGAGATGGAAGAGCCGCCCGTTCTGCCCCTCGAAATAAACCGGAATGACATTGGCCTGCGCCGCCTGGATGAGCTTTGCCGGAAACATCTTCCATGGCAGGTCTTCCGCGCGCCCGAAAACCTTCCTGGCCGTCGCCACACCGCCCGCCGGGAACACGATGACAGTCGTGCCCTCCTTCAGGAGCCGCACGGCTTCCGCCCGCGTCTTCATGTTGAGCGCCAACGCTTCCTTCGTCTCCTCGAAGGAGACCGGCAGCGCATAGGGCTGCATTTCCGGCACCTTCAGCAGATCGTTATGGATCATAACTTTGAAGGGACGCCCGAGCTGTTCCGCCAGCGCCAGAACGGCAATACCGTCGCCGATGCCGAAGGGATGGTTCGCGACGATGACGACAGGCCCGTCCGGCAAATCGACCGGCGGCCAGGCGCCCTGCACGTTGAGCCGCACATTGATGAGATCGAGCATATCGCCGAAGACGCGCGCGCTCGTGCCGACGATGGAATGGCGCCAGGTGTCGTAGATCCTCGCATAGCGGTTACGCCCGGCAAGCCCTTCCATGGAGCGAATGAACCATCGTTTGAGGCGCGGATCGTTCTCGTTGGCGTAAGACAGTTCCTTGAACCGCACGGCATTCCCCAAAAAAATGATCCCGCGCCAGATAGCACGGGATCATGAAGGTTTTCAGACAGGCCTTGTCGCCATCATGCCTTGCCGAGCTTGCGCTTGACATCCGGCGGCGTAGCTTCCAGCGACAACGAGGCGATGGCCTCGTCCAGCGACATCGACGTCTGGTTCTGCGAACCGAGACGGCGGATGTTGACGGTGCGCTCTTCCGCCTCCCGCTTGCCGCAGACGACGATGACCGGAACCTTGGTCACGGAATGCTCGCGGACCTTGTAGTTGATCTTCTCGTTGCGGAAGTCGGTCTCGACGGTCATGCCGGCGTCGCGCAGCTTCTCCGCCACCTCGCGGCCATAAACGTCTGCCTCCGAGGTGATGGTCGCCACCACCACCTGCTGCGGGGCAATCCACAGCGGCATATGGCCGGCAAAGTTCTCGATCAGGATGCCGAGGAAACGCTCCATCGAGCCGCAGATGGCGCGGTGGATCATCACCGGCTGCTTCTTGTCGGAATTCTGGTCGATGTAGAAGGCGCCGAACCGTTCCGGCAGGTTGAAGTCGACCTGCGTGGTGCCGCACTGCCATTCGCGGCCGATGGCGTCCTTCAGCGTATATTCGAACTTCGGCCCGTAGAACGCACCCTCGCCCGGCAGGATGCCGGTCTTGATGCGCCCGCCGGACTGCGCCTCGATCTGCTTCAAGACATCCATCATGACGCTTTCCGCCCGGTCCCACAGCGCGTCCGAACCGACGCGCTTTTCCGGACGGGTCGAGAGCTTCACGACGACCTCGTCGAAGCCGAAATCCTTGTAGACCGAGAGGATGAGGTCGTTGATGCGCAGGCATTCCGCCGCCATCTGCTCGTCGGTGCAGAAGACATGCGCATCGTCCTGCGTGAAGCCGCGCACGCGCATCAGCCCGTGCAGCGCACCCGAAGGCTCATAGCGATGCACGTTGCCGAATTCTGCAAGGCGAACAGGCAGTTCGCGATAAGACTTCAAGCCATGCTTGAAGATCTGCACATGGCCCGGGCAGTTCATCGGCTTCAGCGCGAAGACGCGCTCGTCGTCGGTCTCGTCGCCGGCAACCGTCACCTTGAACATGTTGTCGCGATACCAGCCCCAGTGGCCAGACGTTTCCCACAGCGACTTGTCGAGCACCTGCGGCGCGTTCACCTCTTCATAGGTGCCGGAAAGACGCCGGCGCATATAGGCGACGAGCGTCTGGAACATGCGCCAGCCCTTGCCGTGCCAGAACACGACGCCCGGCCCTTCCTCCTGGAAATGGAACAGGTCCATTTCGCGGCCGAGGCGACGGTGGTCGCGCTTCTCGGCCTCGGCGAGGATGTTGAGATAGGTGTCGAGCTCCTCCTGCGTGCGCCAGGCGGTGCCGTAGATGCGCGTCAGCATCGGATTGTTGCTGTCGCCGCGCCAATAGGCGCCCGCGACCTTCATCAGCTTGAAGGCCGTGCCGATCTGGCCGGTCGAAGCCATATGCGGGCCGCGACACAGGTCGAACCAGTCGCCTTGGTAATAGATCTTCAGGTCCTGCCCCGCCGGGATCGCATCGACCAGCTCGACCTTGTAGGCCTCGCCCTTGGCGGCAAAGACCTCTTTCGCCTTGTCGCGCGACCACACATCCCGCGTGAACGGCTTGTTGCGCTGAATGATCTCCTTCATGCGCTTTTCGATCTTCGGCAGATCGTCCGGCGTGAAGGGCTCGTTCTTGGCAAAGTCGTAATAGAAGCCGTTGTCGATGACCGGGCCGATGGTCACCTGCGTGCCGGGCCAAAGCTCCTGCACGGCCTCGGCCATCACATGCGCGGCATCGTGACGGATCAGTTCCAGCGCGCGGTCGTCCTCGCGGGTAACGATCTCGATCCGGCCGTTGGAAACGGTCTCGGAGAGATCGCGCAGCTCGCCATCGAGCGCAATCGCGATCGCCTTCTTGGCCAGCGACTTGGAAATCGCCTCGGCCACATCACGCCCCGTCGAGCCCGCGGGATATTCGCGAACGGAGCCATCGGGAAAAGTCAGGGAAACAGGTGCAGACATCAAAAAATCTCCTATCCAGTCCCGCCAACGAATGCGGGTGGTATGCGAGGGGAAATGGCCGGATGCGCCAGCGCGTTGCGGAGGGCGGTATACGGGGATTTGGGGGGGATTGGAAGGGAGCTGCTTTGGAGAAGACACGGTTTATGCTGTCTGCGGTGCAATTCTTCCGCGAACCCCAGCGATAAACGCCTTAAAACTGGAGGAAACATTGCGATCAACATCCAAATGCGGAGAAATGGCTGCTGCCCATCGCCGTTTCTGCGCCAAAACCCGCGTTGATCGCTTGCCCAACGTCCGAAGTTCGTTGGAACCGCCAACATGAACGATATCCGCGAGTTTTTCCCAAGTACCGCATTGGGAATCTTGAACGTAGTCAGCTAGTTCTTGAATTTTTGCTTCGGGGAATGCTGCAAGTATGGCGCCTTGATCGCCCAGGAACCAAGCTTCGAGCTCTTCTATCGCAATTCGAAAAAGTGCATTGGGCGGAGTTGGGCAACTCTGCAAAAGGCTCAAAAGCTCCTGCTTAAACTCGAGACAACTTTCCCGGTCATCTAAATCGACAAGCACCACCACAAGCAAATCGTCCCTGCCCTCCGCACCGTAAGCTCGCAATTTAGCGGGCAAATTGTGCAGTAGGCTTTGATCACGATGGTTAGGGCGCTGAGCTGGGTTTTCTGGTATACTTCCGATACCCCGATGCTTGTGAATCTTCCAAGTGTGAGGTTGCCCATATTCGCCAATAACCTTTGGCATCATTATGGACAGTACGGTTAGATCAATCTGGCCTTCAACTAAAAATTCGAGATGCATATTCACCTCGACTCTAGGTAGTCACTATACCAGAGCGCCCCAAGTGGTTGCCCCTCGCTTACCATATTCTTTACAAACGGAATTTCACTTACTCGCTTCACCATGGCGAACCCGTCCGTTCCTTTCTCCAATATCCAAACCTCGTTTGGATCAAGAGCGTCAACAAAGTAAGGCTGGTGTGTTGTAATGAATACCTGCGATCCACCACGACGACCGGTGGCATGCTCGCGAAACTCAGAGGCAAGAGTCTCCAGCAACTTATGATATAATCCGTTTTCCGGCTCTTCTATGCAGATAAAAGGTGGAGGATTGGGGTCCTCAAGCAATAGTAGGTACGCAAAAACCTTTAATGTGCCATCGGACATTTGCTGGACAAAAAAAGGATCCTTAAATCCCCGATCGTTAAACCTAAGCAATAGCCTTCCGTCGGCGGTTTTGTGAGTGTCAATCTTTTGAATTCCCGGTATTTTTTCTGCAATTCTATCAAGTATTATACGGAATCTTTTCGAATGCTCTCTCTCCATGAATTGAACAACGTTGCCCAAATTATCCCCATGAATATTTAGGTGCCGTTGAGGGCCAGCTAAGGGCAAACCACGAGCTGCATCTGGTGTGAAGTAACTTAAATACCATCCTTCGATAAAACTCCTGAATCGCGATATTCTCGGATGTTGCTTAAGCGACCCCAATGTCGCGATACCTAATCGGCGCCTATCAGAGAGTTCAATGACCTCCGTTTCAGCAGACTCTTCCTTCTCGACATCGTCAATCAGGCCAATCAGGTCTAGCTCTTGCGGTTCTACGATCTGGCGGCCTTCTGTTTCGCCTTTCCAAACCAAACCGCGCCCATCATTAATAATCAAAAAAGAAAATGGCCAACCGCGCTTCTGATCCTTGCGGCGTTGCCTCAAGCGCTCTCTGACGACATATGGTCGCTCAGATGAATCTACATCAATTGCAACTTCATAAGTGATGGGTCGAGCATTCCCATCCTCTTTGTAGTATATTTCAAATTCAATTGGTCCGCTTTGGCCTTGCGAGAGAATTCTAGCGAACCCACCACGCCCTTTAGCGTCACACGCTTCTTCAACACCGAGCCGAAGGCAATCTGAAAGAAACCCGAAAGCGTCGAATAGGGTGCTCTTTCCTACGCCATTCTTACCAATGACGCAGGTCATTGGTGTCAAAGGCTCAGAGAATTGTTGATTCCATAATTTCCCCAAGGTTAAATCCTTGAGGGCCTTGAAATTCTTCACTCGAAAGCCGTGAATTTGCGCCATGCATTCTCCAAGTGGCTTGCGCTCCAACGCGGCTGGGACGCACAGACAAGAGCGAACATTACCCGCTGTAGACAACTTCAAAAAGTGTGTAGCGCACTTTAGTCGTGGTATTTTCAAAAATTTTGTCCACATTTTCCCCGCCCCCAAGACCTCCCTTATCCTAAACCTCCTTCCGCCGCCGGACGGATCGCGTAACGTGTCGATGCGGGCGGGAGGAGGCGCTTTCGTGGTTTGCCGAAACGTACGGCAGGGGCGAAAGAGGCGTGGAGCGCCGTGGCGACCAGAAGCCTTTTCCCGTGTCTTCATGGGATCAGGCCAGCGGAAACTGCGACGTGCGAGGCTTCCCCATTCCCCGGGTCGCGGGGTCGGTTTGGGTCCGCCATGCAAGCATTGCCACGCATGACCCCGAAAGGTGCGCAAGCGGTTTTCGGACAAGGCATGCGAAGACGATGTGCAGCGAAGCCTTGCCACGCCTGAAGGAGGACAAGACCGCCTCCGAAGAACGCCTGGGCCGCGCGAAAGCGAAGCCACCCATACCACCCACTCCAGAGGCAACGCTTTCGCGCGGTTCTCCGGTTTCGCAGGCCTTCAACCCGATGGGAAACCCTGCGGGCCGTTTCCGGCTGCGCGCAATCTTGGGAAAGCTTCGATGACATCCGATAGTCAGCGCGCGGTTTCACCGGCAGAGTGCGGCGACGACGATGATGACGACGGTGGCCTCGTCGTCGCTCAATACGCGGCAAGCAGGGCCGGCTTCTTCCGCACCTGCCGCCTGCCGCGCTGCCGGCGCGCGCGCCGCTGCGCGGGATGCCGATGGCCGGGCAGCGACGCCGGTGAAATACCGGACGCAGAGAGCTATCCGCCCTGCATCGCGACCGCCGAAGACATGCAGCGCCTGTTCAAGGCCATGGACGATGCGCGCCGCGAGATGGAAACGATCCTCGCGCAGCCGATACCGGACGAGGACGAAAGCGACGACGGGGAGGACGAGCCCTTCGTCTGGCCGCTGCCCGAAGGCCTGCCGCGCCGCCGCACATGCGGACGCCATGGCGGCCGGCGCGCAAGGCGCGGGAAAGCCGCGTTGAAGGATCAGGAAACGCCGAGCGCTTCCGCCGAGATCCAGAACACCGCATCCTGCGATTCGGCCGTTTCCAGCCAGACGAAATCGAGATGCGGGAATTCCTCTTCCAGGATTTCCCGGCCCGAGCCGATCTCGCAGATCATGCCGCCCTCGGGATTGAGGTAAGCCGGCGCTTCTTCCAGAATGCGGCGCACGAGATCGAGCCCGTCGACACCGCCGTCATGGGCCATTTCCGGCTCCGCGCGGAATTCCGGCGGATAGCCTTCCAGCGCCTCATGGTCGACATAGGGCGGATTGGTGATGATGAGGTCGTAGGTGCGGCCTTCGAGCGGCGCGAAGAGATCGCCCTGATAGAGAGTCACCTGGTCCTCGACATCGTGTTCGTCGAGATTGATCTTCGCCACTTCCAGCGCATCGGCCGAGAGGTCCACCGCATCCACCGTCGCCTGCGGGAAGAATTTTGCAGCAATCACGGCAAGGCAGCCCGAGCCCGTGCAGATATCGACGGCGCTTGTGACCGTCATCGGATCGGGCAGGAAGGACGAGCCGTTTTCGCCGAGATATTCGGCAAACAGGATTTCGCCGATATGCGAGCGCGGCACGATTACCCGCTCGTCGACATGGAAACGCACGCCCTGGATATAGGCACGGCCGGTGATGTAGGACGACGGCTTGCGGGTCGTCACGCGCGTCTCGATGCGCTCGGCGAGCAGGCGACGCTCGTCCGGCAGCAGGCGAGCATCGAGGAAGGGATCGAGCGCGTCGATCGGCAGTTCCAGACTGTCGAGCAACAAATAGGCCGCATCGTCGCTCGCCGTCGTCGTGCCGTGGCCGTAGCTCAGATCGGCGGCGTTGAAGCGCGAGATCGCGTAGCGCCAGTAGTCGCGCAGCGTCACGAGTTCGGTTGTGATGTCTTGCTGTGTCAACGGTGGCCTCGTGTGCGATACAATATTAGCTGGACTGACCCGGCTTTAGAATGGCAAGGGCGGAGCGGTCAATCATAACCATAGAGGCTTTCCGCGACAGCATGGCGAAGGATACGCGCAACAAGCACAAGCCGGCCACCGCCCGCAAGGCAGGCGGGACAGTGCGCGCACCTGCCAGCCACCCGGCCGCAAAGCAGAAGCCGGCGCCGGACGGCAAACGCGTCACCCTGCCCCGCGCACTCTCCAAACTCGGCTTCTGCTCGCGCACGCAGGCCGAGGCGCTGATCGCCGAGGGCCGCGTCGCCCTTTCCGGCCGCACCGTCACCGACACGGAAACCTGGATCGACCTCACAGACGCCGTCATCACCGTCGACGGTAAACCCGTCGTCGCCGAGGCGCGCCTTTACCTGATGCTGAACAAGCCGCGCGGCCTCGTCACCACCCGCCACGACCCCGAGGGCCGCCCGACGGTGTTCGAGTGCCTGAAGGATTTTTCCGACGCCCATCTCTCCCCCGTCGGTCGTCTCGACAAGGCAAGCGAAGGCCTGCTGCTCTTCACCAACGACACCGAATTCGCCAACGCCCTGCTCGACCCCGCGACCCATGTCGCCAAGACCTACCACGTCCAGATGGACCGCATCGCCGACGATGCGGTGTTCGCGGCGCTCGAATCCGGCGTGCATCACGACGGCGAGTTTCTACGCGCCAAAACGGTGCGCAAGCTGCGCGAAGGCGAGAAAAATTCCTGGCTGGAAATCACCCTGGACGAGGGCCGCAACCGCCAGATCCGCCGCATGCTGGAAGCGCTCGGCATCGAATGCCTGCGCCTCGTGCGCGTCTCCATCGGCAATCTCCAGCTCGGCGATCTGGAGAAAGGTGCCGTCCGCGCACTTACCGAAGCTGAAATGAAGGATCTGCGCCGCCTCATCCGCCGGGGCTAACGGAAGGCGACTTCGAGGTTCTGCCGGTCGCGCGAAATGACCGAGCAGTTCGTCTCGAACCCGTCGGCCTTGATGGCCAGCATGAACTCCGGCGGAATGCCGGCGGTATTGCTGACCGTGATGCCGGCACCGTCAACGCCAAGGCTTTTCACGGTACAATCGATCGTCGAGCGGCGGTGGTTGAAGACGATATTGCCGGCCTTGAGAACCCGCCTGCGCGCGCTCATCCCGTCCGCGCCCTGCATGGAGGCGAAGGAGACGCAGCGATTCCGCCCCGAATCCTTCGCCTTATACATGGCCGCATCTGCCTGCGCGAGCAGCGTCTCGATATCGCGCCCGACGATGGAGAGCGCCGAGGCGCCGAAGCTGGCGGTGACGTTCAGCGTGCCGAATTCACCCGAAATCGCCCGCGCCGCAATTTCCGCACGAAGCTTTTCGGCAGCACTCATCGCACCCTCGGCGCCGACATGAGAGAGCAGGATGGCAAATTCCTCGCCGCCCAGCCGCCCGAACAGATCGCTGGCGCGCAATTTCGCCCGGCAGGTCGCGGCAACGGCCTTCAGCACCTCGTCGCCGGCCGCATGGCCGTAGGTATCGTTGACCTTCTTGAAGCGATCAACATCAAGCACCACACAGGCCAAATCATGTTTATGGCGCAGCGCCGCCGCGATCAATTGCTCCGCCTCGCGCTTGAAGGCCCGACGGGTCAGGGCCTCGGTCAGGCTGTCGGTGGAGGCGGTCTGCATCAGTTCGATCCGGTCCATCGCAGCCCCGGCGAGTTCCTGCAGGATATCGAGATCCCTGCGGCCGAAGGAGCGTGCCGTGCGATCGATGGCGCAGACGGTGCCGATCGTATGCCCGGCCTTGGTCCTCAGCGGCACGCCGGCATAGAAGCGAATATGATCGGGACCGGTAACGGCGGGATGGGCGACGAAGCGTGGGTCCTTGGTCGCGTCCTGCACCACCATCGGCTGCTCGTCGTTCAGCACATAACGGCAGAACGTATCTTCCAGCGGCACCTCGTCGGCGGAAAGCCCGGAGCAGGCCTGGTACCATTGCCGATGGCCGTCGATCATCGACACAAGACCGATCTCGACGTTGAAAATCTGCTGGATCAGTCGGACAAAACGGTCGAACCCGTCGTCGCGCGGGCTATTGAGAAGATCGAGATTGTCGAGCGCGGCAAGGCGATCCTTCTCGCGCTTGATCGCTTCCGCCGACGACTTGCCGAACGTTCTCGCTGTCATGCCCGCACTCCTCCTCAAGCCTCCGAACCTGCCCTTGGACAAAAACGGTATGTCTTTTTGAACATGGCAATGCACAGCGGGCAACGGCCACAAATAGGGGCTTCGCGCTTTTTTCCCGCCAAAACGGCTCGCCGCATAATCGGAGCGAAAGCGGATGGAAGACGAACAATCAGGAGACGCGACCGCGGTATCAACCCAGCATCTTCGCGAGGCCGTTGACGGTGTTGGCGTTGCGCAGTGTGCCGATGCCGAGCTTCTTCGTCGTCAGGTGCGATAAAAGTCGCGTCTCACTCGGCTTGCCGCCGAAATCGATCCACAGGTCGCCATCGACGATCGCGAGCCGGATGTCCGGCGTGGCAAGCGCTTCGAGTTTCGGCAACACATCCCGGCCAAGCGGTTTTCGCATCACCCGGATACCGACATCCTGCGCGTTGTCATGCGGAAAGGGATTTTGGGCGGCGACGCGCCTCCATGCATCGGCCGTGCGCAGGAGAATATCGACATGTTTTCCAAAGCGCGCCTGAAAAGCAGTCTCAAGCCGCATCTCGACTTCGGAAAGCGGCGCATCCTCGGCCTCGAAGATCAGGTTGCCCGTAGCAACGAGCGTGCGCGGCTGGCGAAAACCAAGCTCTTCGGCCATCGCCCGCAGATCCGTCATGACGAGCCGTTTTCCGGCGCCGAGAACGATGGAGTGCAGAAGGGCGACATAGGTCGTCACGGTTCAGCCTTTTTCAGCTCGGGAAATGCGCCACAGCCGCCAGGGCGCCCATGGGGAAAAACGGTTTTCCAGCGCCTCGGGCACGGGATCGAACCCGTGCGTGCCGCCGGGGCCGCACCGCACGACGCGAAACAACGTCATGAACCCGCCCTGCCACAGCCCGTGCCGTGCGATGGCCTCATAGCCGTATTCCGAGCAGGTCGGCAGATGCCGGCAGGAATTGCCGATGAAGCCGGAAAGCGTCAGCTGGTAGAGGCGGATGAAGCCCATGCCGAGAAGCCGTCCCAGCGTTTTGCGGAACGGTCCCCGCCAGTTGCGGCCCTTGTGGGCAAGGCGCGAAGCGTCGTGCCGGCAATCCGGGGCATCACACATTATCCCTCACCCGGCCCCTCACCCAACTTTGACGAGCCGCTTCGCCTCGATCTGGCCGATGGCGTCCACCACGGCATCGAAGGTCAGCATGGTCGAGGCGTGGCGGGCTTTATAGTCCTTGACGGGTTTCAGAAAACGCATGTCCTCGAAACGCCCGGCCGGCCCCTCGCCGTCGGCCTTCAGCATGGCGAGCATGTCTTCCCGCGCCTGGCGGATTTCCGCAACCGTCGCGCCGATCACATGGCGCGCCATCACCGAGGACGACGCCTGGCCCAGCGCACAGGCCTTCACCTCATGGGCGAAGTCGCTGACCGTGTCGCCCTGAAGCTTGAGATACACCTTCACTCGCGATCCGCAGAGCTTGGAATGAGCGCCGGCCTCGGCATCCGCGTCCGGCAGCGTGCCGATGCGGGGAATGTTGCCGGCGAATTCCAGGATACGGCTGTTATAAATATCGTCCATCATAGCCCTGTTTTCGCGCTTTTTGCGGAATCTTCAATGTTCCGAGGAGATTATTCCGGTCTCGTCGGGAAAAAAGCACGGCGTGTCGCCTCCCGCCTCTTTCGCACTTGGTGATCCATACTATATGATAACTCGTATTGGGGTGAGCGTTTTGCAAGAAGCAACGCAGTTCCAGGGGAAAGCGCGAAGCGGTTTTCTGTCTGGAATTGCGATAGGCAGAAGGCAAGGCATTCGCCTGTTGTTTGGGAAACCGTGCCGGACGGTCGAGCGCACTGATAAGCCAAGACCCGAAAGCCCCGGAGCCCGCCAACGGAACCCAAGCCTGCAGGGTTAGGCGAATGGCCAGTGGCGAGTCCGATAAACACGTCAGGTAACCTGCAGAAAGGTCATGGGTCCATGGACGCCATAGTCACCAATTTTCCGCGTGTCGACGACCAGTCCGACCGTCCTTCGCAGAAGGAAGCCGAGGATGCCGTTCGCGTATTGCTGCGCTGGGCGGGCGATGACCCGCAGCGCGAAGGCCTGCTCGATACGCCCAAGCGCGTCGCAAAGGCTTACCGCGAACTGTTCTCCGGTTATGACCTCGCCGCTGAGGATGTGCTTGGCCGCACCTTCGAGGAAGTCGCCGGCTATGACGACATGGTGCTGGTGAAGGACATTCCGTTCTTCTCCCATTGCGAACACCATATGGTGCCGATCATCGGCAAGGCGCATGTCGCCTATCTGCCGAACGGCCGTGTTCTCGGTCTCTCCAAGATCGCGCGCGTCGTCGAGATTTTCGGCCGCCGCCTGCAGACGCAGGAAACCATGACGGCGCAGATCGCGAAATCGATCGACGAGACGCTGAACCCGCGCGGCGTGGCCGTGATGATCGAGGCCGAGCATATGTGCATGGCGATGCGCGGCATCCAGAAACAGGGCTCGACAACGCTCACCACCACCTTTACCGGTGCCTTCAAGACCGAACCGACCGAACAGGTCCGGTTCATGACGATGATCCGGAGCTAGGCAAAACGGCTCCGCACGATGGAGCCGGATGGCCATGACGATCACCTTCGACGCCCCCTCCAATGACAAGGCCGAACTCGAAACGGGTCCGGCCTTCACTCCGCGTTTCGACGAGCACGGCCTGGTGACGGCCGTGGTGACGGATGCGAAGGATGGCGAACTGCTGATGGTCGCCCACATGAATGCCCAGTCGCTGGCGCTGACGATCGAGACCGGCATCGCCCACTACTGGAGCCGCTCGCGCCAATCGCTCTGGAAGAAGGGCGAAACCTCAGGGAACCTCCAGACCGTCGTGGAACTGCGCACCGATTGCGACCAGGATGCCGTCTGGCTGAAGGTTTCCGTCGCCGGCCACGATGCGACCTGCCACACCGGCCGCCGCTCCTGCTTCTATCGCACTGTAACCAACGGAGACGACGGCGCGGTGCTGACCGTTACCGGCAGCGCCCCGCAATTCGACCCGGCTGCCGTTTACAGCAAAAATTAATCATCTGCACAATTTCAAGCCGGTTCCAGCCGGCTTTCCGCACAAATTCACCCTTTGGCAACCGGTCCGGACGCCTAATCTTCTCCATGGCGGCTGTTATCCCCGCCATGCGGATCAGGACATGGAACACCATCGCTCGTATGCGTCACGGCCGGTTTCCAGGGCCACCCCGAAGGGGGTGACGATCCCGCGGGCAAGCGCCCTCCTCCAGCCTCGACCGGACGCAATTCGCAGGGCTTTCAGGCCGGTTTCCACTGCGAAAGTTCCCCGCGTCACAGACTGCCTATATCCTGTCACTTATTGTGTTCCCAAGGACGCCGAGGCGCTGGAACTGATTGCCTCACCGCGAATTCCTTTCGGGTACGGAGGTCTGCATGTTGAACTGGAGTTTTAATCGTAGTCTCGTAACGGCGGATGCTTCAGATCCGGGCGGCCCTTCCATGAACGATATGTCTCACATTCCCGCGCCGGCCCCGCCGCGCAAACCCAAGATCGCGCTGGCACTGGGCGGCGGTGCTGCCCGTGGCTGGGCCCATATCGGTGTGCTCAGGGCACTCGAAGAGGAAGGCATCGAGATCGGCATGATCGCGGGCACCTCGATCGGCGCCCTCGTCGGCGGCTGTTATCTCGCCGGCAAGCTGGATGAGCTGGAGGCTTTTGCCCGTTCGCTCACCATGCGCCGCATCGCCAGCCTGCTCGACTTCACCATTCGCGGCTCCGGCCTGTTCGGCGGCATGCGGCTGACCAAGCGCATGCAGGAGCATCTCGAAAACCTCTCCATAGAGGACCTCGACCGCCCCTTCGTCGCCGTCGCGACGGAAGTCAACAGCGGCCACGAGGTCTGGATCAACAGCGGCTCGCTGATCACGGCGCTGCGTGCGTCCTACGCCCTGCCGGGCATTTTCGAGCCGATCAAGTGCAACAACCGCACGCTGGTCGATGGCGCGCTGGTCAATCCTGTGCCGGTCTCGGTCTGCCGGGCACATGAGGAGCCGCTGGTCGTCGCCGTCAACCTCAACTACGATCTCTATGGCCGCTCCGCCGTGATCAAGCACAGTGCAAGCCCCCAGAAGATCGACGAGAACCGGCAGGAAGACAGCGCCGCGCGCCTTGGCCTCACCGGCGTCATGGTGCAGTCCTTCAACATTATCCAGGACCGCATTTCCCGCGCCCGCCTCGCCGGCGACCCGCCGGATCTCTCGCTGCATCCGAAACTGTCGGATATCGGCCTATCGGAATTCCACCGCGCCGGCGAATCGATCGACCGCGGCTATCTGGAAGCCAAGGCGCGGATTTTCGAAATCAAGCGCATGCAGGAAGTCGTGATGGCGCGCTGACGCCAACGTCAACCTTAAAGACACGGCGGGCGGGACGATGGGAAATCGTTCCGCCCGAAACCGTTCAATGACAATGTCAGCTGGCGATATAGGCCTTGATGGCGTCGGCCTCGTGCTTGATCGCGCGGATGTGGGATTTCACCACGTCGCCGATCGAGATGATGCCGACAAGCCGTCCGTCCTTTTCCACCGGGATATGACGAGCGCGCAACTTGCTCATGCGTTCCATGAGCTCGTCGACGGTCTCGGTTTCGCCGCAACGATAGACGTTGCCCCACATGATGGAGGAAATGGGCTTGTCCATGCAGTCCGCGCCGTTGCGGGCAACGGCCGCCACGATGTCCCGCTCGGTCACGATGCCGGCGATACGATCGGTGCGATCGACGACCACGATGGCGCCGATATGGTTTTCATGGAGATAGACGGCAGCCTGCCTGACTGTGAGCTGCGGGCCGCCGGTCACGACGTTGCGGCCTTTTTCGTCCAGTATCGTTTTTACATACATGCGTACCTCCCGTGTGCATCATGACGCAGAGAGGCGGGACACCCGTGCAGGGATGCCCTGCCTGTACCAGGAACATCCTTTCCTCCTTGGATGTTCCTCGTTCCGGTGTGCATGTGCGAACCGGAACAATGTCATGGTGCGCTACGAAGGAGGCGATTGCAAGACCGCTAATGGACTATCGTTAATCCCGGCGGGTCTCGGCGGTCGCGACGTCA
Source organism: Shinella sp. M27 (assembly GCF_049199905.1). Lineage (NCBI taxonomy): Bacteria > Pseudomonadati > Pseudomonadota > Alphaproteobacteria > Hyphomicrobiales > Rhizobiaceae > Shinella > Shinella sp. M27. Next base: position 191,967 of record NZ_JBLZPK010000059.1, on the reverse strand, counting down.
AATAGCGGAAAGAAGAAGAAGCCGAACAGGAAGCCGCCGATATGCGCTTCCCAGGCCACAGCGCCACCGGCGACGGAGCCGAAAATCTGGCCGAAGCCGATGAGGAAATTTGTCAGAAACCAGATACCGGAGAAAACGAGCACAGACCGGTTCGACAGCGCTTCCGCAATCGTCAAGCGCCGGTTTAGATGGGCGAACTGCCGGCTGATGCGCCCGCTCGGCGAAAAGACGAATCGGGCGGCCGCCCCCATCAGACCGGAGACGACGCCGGAGGCGCCAACGACCAGAATCATCGCGCCCCAGTGCAGCGCCGTGTGAAACGCGACGGCCGCGATCGCCGACAGGCACCAGAAGACGAAGAAACGCGTGAGCCCGATGCGCCGGACAACGGGCGCACCGAAGGCGACCATCCAGAAGGCGTTGAAGATCAGATGCTCCCAGCTGCCGTGCAGCAGCGAATAGGTGATCGGGCTCCACAACCAACCGAGATCCTGCTCCGCGAAGGGGATCGCGTAGCGGCCGGGAATGAAGGCGAACTGCAGGAGGACGTTTTCGTCGGTCACCGCCGACAGGATATAGGTGCGCACGAGATGAATGACGATCAGCACCGCCAGCATGAAGACGAGCCCGCCCGGCAAGTTGAACGCGGGCTCCCGCTTGCGGATATCCGCGCCATCACCCTGCATCTCTACGCCGTCGCTGCTCATGGCCGATCCACCAAACTCACAAAATACGAATCGCGCTTATATAGACAAAAGAAAGGCCGTGCAGCTTTCGCTGACGGCCGGTGCCCCCAATCCCCGGGGCTGAAATCGATGTGCAGTAAACCATTCCCTCGTGGAGGGATGTCCGGATGTTTGGCCAAAACCGCCGGGCCGCGCAATCGAAACCAATTGTTAACCTTAATATCGAGGTGGCACGAAACTCGCACCGCTTCTCCTGAATGCCCGTTTTGCCCGCTTTCGCGTGCCGGAACGGTACAGAATCGAATGGATATGAGCATGCAGACGAAAGCCGTAACGGCGCTTTACGATTATTGGACGCGCAAGCGTGGCGAGCGCCCCCTTCCGCTGCGCAGCACGATCGAGCCCGCGGATATCGCCGCCATCCTGCCCGACGTCTTCATCCTCGAGCACACCAGGCTTGCCGATCCGCGCTTTCGCCTCGCCGGCACCCGCTTCTGCGCGCAGTTCGGCCGCGAGTTGAAGGGCACCGCCTTTGACGCGCTCTTTGCCCCCGACCAGCGCAATCGGGTCGCCCGCATCGCGGAAAACGTCATGGCACACGGAGCGCCCGCCATCATGCAGGTCCAGCTCGTCGACGGCACGCTGGAAACGACCGAGGCCGAGATCGTACTTCTGCCCCTCGCCTCCAAAGGCCGCGTGGCGGACCGCATCATCGGCGCCTTCGCGCCCCTGCCCGGCCAGCGCCCGCCGCTCTCCGCCTTCCGGTACGCCACGCTTGGCTCCCTCTCGGTGATCGATCCGAGCCGCGCGCATGCTGCCGCCGGCAACCGGCCGGCAATCCCCATGCCGGCCTCGATTATGGCGATGCGCCCGCCGGCGCTCGGCCAGACAGTCAGCCGCGTTCTGCATCTGCGGATCTTCGAAGGCGGGAGGCAGGCGGAGGACTTGCGCGAACATTAGGAGCACCACAACTTCCGGCAAGTGAAAATTGCCGTAGCGTAAGGAAGCCATCACTTTTCAAGGGCGCGGCAAACCTTCTGTTAACCGCGAAAGCTTAAGACTTGGAAAGACATAAGATCATCAGGCCCGCGCGCACATGTATTCATTTCAGCAAGCATCGCCCGCCGCCCGCAAACCGCAGCCCGACCAGCGGAGCTTTCAGCGTGTTTCGGTGAACCTGCCCGGCCGGCTGATGCTGCCCAATCACGATGAATACGACTGCTCGGTCATCGACATGTCTCCGGGCGACGCCAGCTTCGTCTGCTCCGCCCGCCCGCGCGTCGGCGAACGCATCATCGCCTATGTCGACCATCTCGGCCGCATCGAAGGCAATGTCGCCGTTCTCAACGACGAGGGCTTTGCGATCACCCTGACCGCCACCGACCGCAAGCGCGAGAAACTCGCGGCGCAGCTGACCTGGATCGCCAACAAACACGAACTCGGCCTGCCGGAAGACCGCCGCCACAACCGCCTGACGCCGCGCAACACGCGCACCGAAATCACCCTCGACGACGGCCGGCGCTATCCCTGCCGCATCATCGACCTTTCTCTCTCGGGTGCCGCCGTCGATATCGACGTGCGCCCAGCGCTCGGCACACCCGTCCAGCTCGGCAATATGAAGGGCCGTGTCGTCCGCCATTTCCAGGAAGGCGTGGCGATCGAGTTCTCGTCGGTCCAGTCCAAGGAAGCACTCACCTCATTCCTGTAGCATTTCGAGACGGCGCAAACGCCAGACTGTGTCACAAGGGCCCTGCGGGGCCCTTTGCTGTTTCAGCCTGGCACATCGAAATTCCGCAAAATATTTTGAATCTTTTTTTGCGCACCAAAATCGCCCGGAAGCAACGAAACCGGCCGAACAAGCCGATCCGAGACCTTTCCGCTATCGATAAAACTGTCCCCTGAAGGGGATGTCGTTGAGACGATGGCGGAGCGCTTACCCATGCCTCGATCGCAACCCTGGAAATATCAACACAGAATCAAGTGGTTGCCGCCATACCTCCTGGCTTCCATAGTGCAAATTTTACTCAGATTTTAGTCAAAAACGCCTCAAATACAGATCAAATTCAATTCAAGTTTTGTTTTTATTTTATACTTATGCAATCTTGATTTGAACTAATTTATACTTCCGAATTTCGCGTAAGATCAAAAAGTCCGTGTCATTGTCCCATCATCAAACGGGGACAGAACAATGACAAAAACAATCAAGACAGGGGCAGTCGCGTTTCTCTTCTCTCTGGCCGCCGCGCAGGCCGCCATGGCGCTGCCGGCCAACATTCCGCTCGCCGGCGCCACCAACCAGCCGATCGGCCACTACGAGTTCTGCAAGCAATATGCCGATGAATGCCGCTCGAACGGCAAGGATACCGGCCCGCTCGTCCTGACGCAGGAAAACTGGAAGACAATCCTCAACGTCAACTATTCGGCCAATACCGACGTGCAGCCGATGACAGACATGGAGATTTACGGCGTCGAGGAAAAATGGGCCTATCCGGATGCGGTGGGTGACTGCGAAGACTATGTGCTGCTCAAGCGCAAGCGGCTGATCGAATCCGGTATCTCGCCATCCAACCTGCTGATCACGGTCGTGCTCCAGCCGAACGGCGAAGGCCATGCCGTGCTGACCGTGCGCACCGATCGCGGCGACTTCGTGCTCGACAACATGCGCAACAAAGTCCTGCTCTGGTCCGAAACCGAATACCGCTACCTGAAGCGACAGTCCTCGGCCAATGCCGGCAAGTGGGTCAAGCTTCAGGACGGTCGTGCCGACGCCGTCGGTAGCGTCAAGTAACAAGGCTGGCGCTGATCCCAGCGCCGCATGACGAAATTGCCCGGCTGCCCCGCCGGGCAAGAAAAGGGCCCGGTCAGTCCCCCAATCCCCGTCCCGACCATGGCCCTGCGGCCGGTTCTGCTGTCCCGGAACCGGCCGCCCCCTTTTTCAGCGGGGCACACCGCCCCTCGAAAATTCATTCAAAATTAACCACGTTCGCAGACCCTCGCCTCAAGAGATTCAGGCAAGCCTGAGTCCCGATTTTCTCTCGGCGGGCGAGGAATGCGATGACCATTGCGACGACAGGTGACGACGGCCACGCGCCGCTCCTCTCCAACCGCCTGCTGACACGACTGACCATCGGCGTCGCCGTCCTCGCCGGTCTCACCATCGGCATCAGCATTGCCGGCCGCATGCTCGGCGAACGCATCGCGCTGGCCGGCCATACGGAAAATGCCGAGCCGGTCGATGTCGTGATCGGCCAGGACCAGATCCGCCTCCCCGCAAATGTCATCCGTTTCGAAGAGCAGCGCCGTACCGGCCTTGCGGAGCGCGTCGATCTCTATCTCACCTGGCCGGAAATGCAGGGCTACTCCAATGCCGAGCGCAGCCGCTTCAACGACGCGAACCGCCCGGAAAGCCTGATTTTCCTCAGCCTTTCGCAAAGCACCATGTCGAAGGACATGTCGGGCCGGCTCGAGCCGATCTACAGCCACCTCTTCGACGGCCATACGGAACTCGGCCCGGCCGCCCTCACCTTGCGCCACCTCAAGGACAATTCCGGCTACGGCAACGAGGTGTTCTTCACCGGCACGCTGCCCGATGGCGCGGACTATGCGGTACGCTGCATGATGCCGGCAGACGACATGCAATCGACCAGCGCGGATTGCCAGCGCGATATCCACATCGGCAGTGATCTTTCGGTGCTTTATCGCTTTTCAAGCAGACTTTTGCCGCAGTGGCAGGCCATGGAAGCGCGCGTCCGCGACTATCTCGGCCAGTCCCTCATCCGGAACGGCCGCCCGCTCGCCGTCAACCGTAGCCGATAAAATAATGGCGATCTCAGAAACCAATGATTCATCATAAACCGATTGGTAACGCTGTCTCGCTACTGTGCTGCCAACGGTCGTTCCGGAACCTTCCATCCGAACACCATCTGCAATCCGAGAATGAAGAGTAACGTAGTGTCCCGTTCCGTATTCCTCGATTTCCTCCCCCGCTCCTGTCAGGCAGTTGCCACCGTGGCGCAAGGTCTGGTGATGGTCGGAATGGTCAGCACCGTCGCCTTTGCGGCACCTGCGGAAGCCTCTCCGAAATATGCTGGCATCGTCATCGACGCAAAGACGGGCAAGGTGCTCTACAGCGAGGATGCCGACGCGCTGCGCTACCCGGCATCTCTCACCAAGATGATGACGCTGTATCTGACCTTCGAAGCGCTCGAAGCTGGAAAAATCCGTCTCGACACCCGCGTTCCCTTCTCGAAAAATGCCTCGAGCGAGCCGCCGACCAAGCTCGGTGTGCGCGCCGGCAATTCGATCACCGTCGAACAGGCCATGCTCGGCCTCATCACCCGCTCGGCAAATGACGCTTCCACGGCGCTTGCCGAAATGCTTGGCGGCTCGGAAGAGCGCTTTGCCCGCATCATGACGCAGAAGGCCCGCGCGCTCGGCATGACGCGCACGACCTATCGCAACGCCAATGGTCTTCCGAACACGGCGCAGGTCACCACCGCCCGTGACCAGGCTCGCCTCGGCATCGCGCTGCGCCAGCACTTTCCGCAGTACTACGACTATTTCTCAGTTCGCAGCTTCCGCTTCGGCAAGCAGGTCATCAACGGCCACAACCGCCTGCTCGGCAGCGTGCGCGGCGTTGACGGCATCAAGACCGGCTACACGCGCGCTTCCGGTTACAACCTCGTGACCTCGGCCGTTGCCGATGGCCGCAGCGTCGTCGGCGTCGTGCTCGGCGGCCGTTCGGGCGGTGCCCGCGACCAGCAGATGCGCAAGCTCATCGCCGCCTATATGCCGAAAGCGTCCCGCCGTGGCGGTGGCGACCTGATCGCCGAAACCAAGGATGCACCGACACTGACAGCGGATGTTGCAAGCGAAGCGGTCACAGCATCGGCAAGCGAAACCGTCACCGCATCGGCAAGCGGCACGCTGAGCAACCGCGGCATGGAACTGCCGGAAAACGGCCCTATCCCGACCTATCGCTACAACGAAGCCCGCATCGAGACGGCCTATGCCGCGACATCGGGTGAAAACGAGATCGTCGGCAAGCGTGCGCTTGCTGCAACCCTCAAGCTCCAGCGTGAAAGCGCCGTTCCGGCGGAAGAGCTGACGGAACAGGGCGACACCGGCGGCTCGCTCGACAAGCTGACCACCTCTTCGACCACCACCGCCACCATGGCCTCGGAATCCACGCCCTCGGGCTGGGTCATCCAGATCGGCGCGACGCCGGACAAGGGCCAGGCACAGGAGCTGCTCTCCAAGGCGAAGAACTCCGGCGGCAAGGCCCTTTCCAGCGCAATGCCCTTCACGGTCGCCGTCAACAGCGGTAGCGGCGCGCTCTATCGCGCCCGCTTCGGCGGCTTCGACAACCAGAACGGCGCGGCGGCGGCCTGCAAGGTGCTGAAGCGCAAGGGCTTTGCCTGCTGGGCCAGCCAGCAGTAACGAGATTGGACCGCGCTTGACGGCGCGGTTCCCGGACTACCGTCTTCAACCCGCAACGGCATCGGCCAGGTATTGCGTACCGATGGCTGCGGGGGAGAGACAGGCGGATGCCGTATGTAGCGGCTCTGCCATCCTCGATCAGGTATTGCGTACGAGGCAGATCATGGCGATGAACGAAAACATCTTCGATGTTCCCACCGCAGCGCGCGACGAAAAGCGCCGGCCGCTGAAGGGCACGCTCCACCCGCTGCACGAAGCCGCGATGCGGATCGCGGATATCGGATTGGGCCGTTCGCGCAACAAGACGAAGGATCTCGTCGGCATGCTGCTGGCGCATGGCGCCCGCGCCTGGCGCTCCGGCCAGCCGGCCGCCGGGATCCACCTGCATGTCGGCATCAGCGAACGCCGCTATCCGATACGCATGCGCCTGCGTTGAATTCAGCGCTCAGAGAAGACCGAGTTCGGCGAGTTCGCGCCGAAGCTCCAGCGGCAGATCGGCCAGCCCCTCACCCATATTCTTGAGATCGCGCGGCGCGTCGTCCTCGGTGAGGTAACGCCAGCCCTGGAAGGCGCGGCGCGGCTGGAATTCCGTCTCGATCACCTCCGGGCCAAGCACCAGCTCACAGCGCGAAATGCCGTCGACATCCGTAAAACTCTTCAGGCCAAGCAGGCGCTGGCGGGCCTGCACCTGCCCCTTGATCACCCAATAGAGCGAGCCGCCGTCGAGCAGTTCCTGATCGCGCTTCGGGATCATGCGGGTGATATGGCTCGAATGCGGCTCCATGCCCGCGGCGATCGCGATCAGCGAGCGTTCGGACACCCATTCACGCAGGTCATCGATGCTGTCAGCGCCGACACAGAGTTTGATGAGATGTAGGGCCATGGCTCTTTGAACGCCGTTGCG